>JAYSOL010000121.1:0-4300 GCA_043723045.1 Gammaproteobacteria bacterium
CGAAGCCGCGTCTGGTGGGCGATGCCCACCCTACAACATCAGGCTGTGCGCAAGACAGTAGGTTGATGGCAACCATCAGCTCCAGAAAGAACGAAGCCCTATACAAACCAGGATTCGTATCACCAACCGCAACACCAACCAAGGAGAAACACCATGAGCACCATGACACTCGATTGCGCCGGCCTCAACTGCCCCCTGCCCATCCTGCGACTGTCCAAGGCAGTCAATAGCATGGCCAGCGGGGCGCGTGTGGAGATGATCGCCACCGACCCGGGCGCGCTTAAAGACGTCAGCGCCTGGGCCAAACAAACCGGCAATAACCTGCTGGAGTCAAAAGAGGACGGCGGGAAATTCCGCTTTGTTATAGTAAAGGCGTAGGCGGCGCGGTAAGCACCGCCGTCTTGGAGTGCGGGAGCTTGCTCCCGCGTTGTAAACGCGGCGGCAAGCCGCCGCGCTCCAAAGCAGTCCACGCACCGCTGACACACCGGGCACCGGTAGTGCAAAAAGAAAGCCCGCGCAAGCGGGCTCTCCCTGACTGCACGACACAGCCGTGTTACCCCCAGATATCCGCAGTGATACTGGCGTACCAGCCTGCGGCGTACTTGGCCTCGTCGGCACGAAAGCCTTCACTGGCGTCTTTGGGACTGACACCGCCGGCGCCCTCGACGTCGGTAATGCCTTTCTCGGTAATACGGTATACACCGGCCACCGAGATACCGTACTCCGGCGCGATGAGGCTGTAACAGGTATTAACGAAGGACACGTCCGCCACGGTCTCACCGCGAAACAAGGCGACGATGGCGGCGGCGCACATCTTCGCCTCGCTGCTCGCGGCAAAACCGGATTTGGGCAGCGCCCCGGCGATCGACGCGTCGCCGATCACATAAATGCCGGGGTGGATTTTGGACTCGAAGGTCTTTGGGTCCACCGGACACCAGCCGGTTTCATCCGTGAGTCCGGCCTGGTGCGCAATCGCACCGGCCTGCTGCGCCGGGATGATGTTGGCGACGGCGGCCTTGTGTTCGCCCAGCTCGGCATCGACGATCATCTTGCGTGTATCGACTGTAGTGACCGTACCCCCCTTGCTGCCCGCGACCCACTCGATCATGCCGGGATAGAATTTGTCCCAGCCGGCCTGGAACAGGCCCTGCTTGGAGAACTTGTCCTTGGCATCCAGGATCAGGATCTTGGACTTGGGCTTATGCGCCTTGAGGTAGTGCGCGATCATGCTTGCCCGCTCATACGGCCCCGGTGGGCAGCGGAAGGGATTGGCCGGCACGGCCATCACCACCACTCCGCCGTCCTTCATCGCTATAAGCTGTTTGCGTAACAGCACCGTCTGTGGCCCGGCCTTCCACGCGTGCGGCATGACGGCGGCGGCCTTCTCGCTGTAGCCGCCAATCGCGTCCCACTTGAAGTCGATGCCCGGCGAAACCACCAGGCGGTCATAGTTCAGCGTCTTGCCGCCGGCGAGCTTCACCGTCTTTTTGGCCGGGTCGATGCCGGTGACGGTGTCATGCACCACCTCGACACCCTGCTTGCTACGCAGTTTGTCATAACCCTGGGTGATGGATGCCATGTCGCGCATGCCGCCCAGCACCATGTTGCTGAACGGACAGGTGACGAACTGGCGGCTCGGCTCGATGAGCGTGACCGCAATGCCCTGATCCGCGCGACGAATGTATTTGGCACAGGTGGCGCCGCCGAAACCACCGCCGATGACCACCACACGGCCGCCCTTGGCTGCGCGCGCCGCCGGCAGGTAACCGAATGCCCCCAGTGCCGTGGCGGCACCACCCAACAAACGGATAAATTCTCTGCGATGGATCTTGCTCATGTCCGCCCCCTACTTGTTAAGACTGCCGATGTATTGAGCGAGGGCGGTGATCTCCTCGTCCGTATAACCCTTGGCATGCCGGCCCATCACGGTGGATGGGCGTTCACCCGACCTGAACTGTTTGAGCAGGGCGTCGATATTGGCGGCGGTGAGGGTGTGCAGGCTGGGTATGGTCCCGGGGCTGCGGCCGTCGGGTCCGTGACAGGAAAAACAATTGCTCGCCATGTTGGCCGCTGTCTGTGGGCCGATCTCGGCGGCCTGTGTGGGCAGGGCTGGCACCGCCAGCAAACAGGCGGCGGCCAGGGATGCTTTTGTGGATAACCATGTCATCGTTGCTCTCCTCTCATGTGAGTTGCATTAACGAAGTGCCGCTTGCGGAATTCGCCGGGGGAACAGCCGGCCTCACGTCGAAAAAACTTGACGAAGTTCGTCGCCTCGTCGAAACCGCGCTTGTCCGCTATGCGCGATACAGGCGCACCCGTGTGGGCCAGGAGTCGCTTCGCTTCCAGCGTAATTCTTTGTGGCAGATAGGTCTTGGCGTTAACCCCGGACACCTCCAGCACGGCGCGACTGCCTGTTGTTCGGCCTCGTTCAAGGACAAAAAGACCGGCAGATCCTCCAGGTGCTGCGTGACCTCAAGCTCGCCCGGCGGTATGCCGATCTTCCTGGAATGTCCGTTTATTACCACTATCTTCCCGCAACTTACCTTGGATGCCAAGCACTTATGGTCGAAGATTTCTGCGCGCAATCCGATCAACCGCTGCGCGCAGCTTAAGGAGATTCTCCACCGGGCTTTCCGGCCTCAGCACGGCGTTGCAGGCCATGGCCAAGACGAACTGACATCTTGCTCGACGAGGCGCCCGCCGACACGGCTTGACAGCGCCTCTTACCTGCCGGTAGAGTCGCCGCCTGCTTCAGGTTCCCCGCGGATGTTCATCCCCGGGGTGAAACGGGAAGCCGGTGCGTTCGCAAGAACAAGTCCGGTGCTGCCCCCGCAACGGTAAACGAGTCAAGGATCTGCGAAATGCCACTGTGCAGTTGCACGGGAAGGCGCAGATCCGGGGAAACCCCGCTCGTGAGCCCGGAGACCGGCCCGAAGCAATACGACGGTATTGCGGAGGGCGATACACGACGCGCATGGCGTTAGCTGTCCGTGCCCGTTGCTTCCCCCATTCCTCCGTGTCCGTTTTTTCTACACGCTATCGCGCGGGTGGGCGCGGAGGACACAATGCAGGCACATCTATTGGCGGCAGCCCTGCTGCTCGCTTCCACATCCGTTCATGCCGCTGAAGAAACGGCGTCACCGATCATCGTCACCGCGACCCGCACCGCCCAGACCGCCGACGAGGCGCTTGCCTCCGTCACGGTCATTACCCGCGAGGACATCGAGCGCCGGCAGGCGACATCGGTTGTCGATCTGCTGCGCGGCACACCGGGCCTGAGCCTGGATAATAATGGCGGACTCGGCAAGGCCACCTCGGTATTCCTGCGCGGCACCGAGTCGAGTCACGTCCTGGTGCTCATTGACGGCGTTAAAGTTGGTTCCGCTACCACGGGCACCGCCGCCTTCCAGGACATCCCCATCGATCAGATCGAGCACATCGAAATCGTGCGTGGCCCGCGTTCGAGTCTGTACGGCTCGGAGGCCATAGGCGGCGTGATCCAGATCTTTACGCGCAAGGGTGGCGGCGCGACCACGCCCACCTTCAGCCTCGGTGCCGGCAGCCATCGCACCTACACGGGCTCGGCCGGTGTCTCGGGCGGCGGCGAGCGTGGATGGTACAACCTGAATGTCTCCGGTCTCAGCAGCGATGGCTTCAACGCCTGTCGCGGCAAACCGGCGCCGGGCGCCGCCGGCTGCCGTATCTACGAACCGGATGACGACGGTTATCGCAACCGCTCCGGGGCGCTACGCGCTGGCTATCGCTTCGATAACAGTGCCGAAGTGGATGCCCACATCCTGAACACACAGGGAAGGGTCAGCTATGACGGCACGTCTCAGAACGAATCCGAGTCGGGCCGGCAGGCGGCCGGCGGCCGGGTGGCGTTCTCGCCCGTGGCACCCTGGCGCATGGCGATCGCGGCAGGCGCCGGCCGCGACGATTCGGATAATCTTCTCAACGGGGTATTCAGCAGCCGCTTTAACACCACGCGTGATAGCGCTTCCTTCCAGAACGACATCACGCTGGGCATGGGGCATATTTTATCACTCGGTCTCGATTACCAGGATGACCGCGTAGACAGCACCACGGTGTATAGCGTAACGGAGCGCCGCAACACCGGTGTATTTTCCCAGTATCAGGGGTCCTACGGTGCGCAGGACGTACAACTTGCCGTGCGCAGTGATGACAACGAACAATTCGGAAACTTCACCACCGGTGGCCTGGCCTGGGGTTACGGGCCGAGCCGCGATCTGCGCCTCGTGGCCTCCTACGGTACCGCCTTCATGGCGCCGACCTTCAA
>JAYSOL010000122.1:0-3248 GCA_043723045.1 Gammaproteobacteria bacterium
CTTGTTCGGTTATCAGTCCAAGGAAGAGCTGGAAGAAGTGCCGGTGCTGAACCTGATCGACAAAAGCGATCAGGCCAAGATCAAGGAGTACCTGCGCAAACCGGATAAAGACCAACTCACGGCTAAACCGCGTGAGTGCACCGTCATCCGCAAAAACGGCGAACGTTTTCCGGCGCAGATCACTCTGTTCCTTATCGACCTGGGCGACGAAACCATGCTCCAGATTGTCGTCACCGACCTGTCGAAACACAAAAAAAACGAAAGCAAGATCCAATACCTCAACCAGCACGACCCGCTCACCGGACTGTGCAACCGCCATTTCTTTCTCCTGGAGCTGGACAAGGCCGTGGCCAGGGCCAAGACCGGCGGCCACAGCAGCATGCTCTATCTCAATCTGGAACAACTGGGGCGCATCAACACCGAACTCAGCTACGCCGCCGGTGACCGCCTGTTGTTCAAGGTAGCCAAACTGCTGCGCGACAAGGTACGCGAGCAGGACCTGGTGGCGCGTTTCGGCGGCGATGAATTCACCCTGCTACTGCCCGATGTCGACGAAAACAGCGCGCGCGCTACCGCCGACGATATCCTCAAGGCGATGAAAAAATTAAGTCTCACCGAAAACGGAAAAGACCACAAATGCCATTGCAGCATCATTGTTACCCCCATCGATGCCGGCAGTGAAAGCGCACAACAGGTATTGACCCGGTCTTACCGCGACTACGCCGCGGCCCGCCAGCCCCAGCCGCCTGCGGCCAGCTTTGCGGCCAAGGCGGAATCCTCACCGGCCGACAACGCCGCACTGGCCCCGTGGAAACAGCGCATCCGCTCGGCCCTCGACAGCGATAGACTGCAGCTGATGTTCCAACCCATCGTCAGCCTGCATGGCGATCCGGCGGAGGCGTATGAAGTGCTGCTGCGCATGCGCGACGAGCAAGGCGAAACCCTGACCGCAGCGGAATTCATGCCGGCCGCCGAGCAACTCGGCCTGAGCAGGGAAATAGACCACTGGGTCGTCAAACACGCCATCGCCGCCCTCAAGCAACACCACCAGGCCGGCACGCACACCGATTTTTTCATCAATCTTTCCGTCATGGCGCTGAAAGACGAGACCCTGGCCCTGCTCATCACGCAATCTCTCAAGGAAGCCGGGCTCAAGTCCAGCGCGCTGGTATTTGAAATCCGTGAAGACATCCTGGTGGAACACCCGCGCGACGCCTTCACCTTCATCGGCTCCCTCAAAAGGCTCGGCTGCCGCTTCGCGGTGGATGATTTCGGTGTACGCCTGAGCGCCTACGGCCAGATCCAGAAACTCGATATCGACTTTCTCAAGCTCGACGGCACGCTGATCGAGAACCTGACCAACGACCCCGTCAGCCAGGCCATCGCCCAGGCCCTGTTCCAGATCGGTAAGGCCATGAACAAGCGCATCATCGCCAAATCGGTGCAAGACGCTGAAAGTCTGGCGCTGCTGTGGAATTACGGCGCGGACTACGTGCAGGGCAACTATTTCCAGCCGCCCTCGCAAAATCTCGACTACCTGTTCGCCGGCGAATCCATCGACTCCGACCAGGCCGTGGCGGGCTGGGCCAAGACCAACGTCTGACCCGAATGGCACTTACTTAAGCCTTGGCACCCGTAGGGTGGGCATCGCCCACCAGCAGTGCCTATCGACGCCCCGTGTGGTGGGCAATGCCCACCCTACGAAGGGTTGTCCCCACAGAGACAGCTTGTCAGCGCCCGCCTCCGATAGTACCCTTTTCGCCTTCCTCTGGCCTTCACCTGGACACACCGCTAACCCATGACGCTCCAATATATCTACACCATGCATCGCGTGGGCAAGGTCGTACCGCCCAAGCGCGAAATCCTGAAAGACATCTCGTTGTCGTTCTTCCCCGGCGCCAAGATCGGCGTGCTCGGCCTGAACGGCTCGGGCAAATCCACCCTGTTACGCATCATGGCCGGTATCGACACCGAACATAACGGCGAGGCGCACCCGGCGGCCAACATCAAGATCGGCTATCTGTCCCAGGAACCGCAACTCGACCCGAAGAAAGACGTGCGCGGCAACGTGGAAATCGCCGTGGCGGAAACCAAGGCGCTGCTCGACCAGTTCAACGACATCAGCATAAAATTCGGCGAGCCCATGAGCGACGATGAAATGAACAAGCTCATGGAGGAACAAGGCAGGCTGCAGGAAAAGATCGACGCCGCCGGCGCCTGGGAGCTGGACCGCAAGCTGGAGATCGCCGCCGATGCCCTGCGCCTGCCACCGTGGGACGCGGATGTGACCAAACTCTCCGGCGGCGAACGCCGGCGCGTGGCGCTGTGCCAATTGCTGCTGTCCACCCCGGACATGCTGCTGCTGGACGAACCCACCAACCACCTGGACGCCGAATCCGTGGCGTGGCTGGAGCGCTTCCTGCACGGCTATCCCGGCACCGTGGTGGCCGTGACCCACGACCGCTACTTCCTCGACAACGTCGCCGGCTGGATCCTGGAACTCGACCGCGGCCACGGCATCCCCTGGGAGGGCAATTATTCCTCCTGGCTGGAGCAAAAGGAAAAGCGCCTGGAGACGGAGGAAAAAACCGAAAACGCGCGCATGCGCGCCATGAAACAGGAACTCGAGTGGGTGCGCACCAGCCCCAAGGGCCGGCACGCCAAGAGCAAGGCACGCATCGCGCGCTACGAGGAGATGGCCTCGCAGGAGGCGCAGACGCGCAATGAGACCAAGGAAATCTTCATTCCCGCGGGCCCGCGCCTGGGGGACCTGGTGGTGGAGGCCAGCGGTATTACCAAAAGTTTCGGCGACCGTCTGCTGATCGACAACCTGTCGTTCAACCTGCCGCGCGGCGGCATCGTCGGCATCATCGGTCCCAACGGCGCCGGCAAGACGACGCTGTTCCGCATGATCACCGGCCTGGAAAAACCCGACGCCGGCGAAATGCGCATCGGTCCCACGGTGCAACTGGCCTACGTCGACCAGAGCCGCGACACCCTGGATGGCAACAAGACCGTGTGGCAGGAAATCTCCGACGGCCAGGACAATATTCTGCTGGGCAAGATGGAGGTCTCCTCCCGCGCCTACGCCAGCCGCTTCAACTTCAGGGGCTCGGACCAGCAGAAGTTCGTCAAGGACCTGTCCGGTGGCGAGCGCAACCGTGTGCACCTCGCCAAGCTGCTGAAGAGCGGCGGCAACCTGCTGCTGCTGGACGAACCCACTAACGACCTGGACGTGGAGACCTTGC
>JAYSOL010000123.1:0-1923 GCA_043723045.1 Gammaproteobacteria bacterium
CAACGTGGCTTTATCGTGGCCGTCAAAGGCGTGGGCGGCTATCACCTGATGTGCGATGCCGCCAACGAGCGCACCATCGAACGCCTGCGCCTGACCAAACCGCGCCCGCATAAACCCCTGGCCGTCATGTTTCCCCTGCGTGGTACGGACGGATTGGACGC
This sequence comes from Gammaproteobacteria bacterium, assembly GCA_043723045.1. GTDB lineage: Bacteria > Pseudomonadota > Gammaproteobacteria > Acidiferrobacterales > UBA6901 > JANNJF01. The sequence continues at coordinate 162 of JAYSOL010000123.1, forward strand.
GGTACGCGACGCCGTGCTGCTCGACCCGGTACAGGCCAACCTTCTGCTCGATCCCCTGCGGCCCATCGTGCTGGCCGCAGCGCGTACCGATCCCGGGCGACCCAAGGTACTGGCGTCGGCCATCGCACCAGACCTGGCGGACATTGGCGTCATGCTGCCGTATAGCCCGCTGCATCATCTGTTATTAAATGATTTCGGCGGCGCGCTGGTCGCCACCTCCGCCAATCGCTCTGGCGAACCGGTGCTGACGGAGAATGGGGAGGTGGAACAACACCTGAGTCACGTGGCGGACGCATTCCTGCATCACAACCGGCCGATACTGCGGCCGGCGGATGACCCGGTCTATCGCATCATCGACCATCGGCCGCGGCCCCTGCGCCCGGGACGCGGCAACGCGCCGCTGGAGTTGACACTGCCATTTGTTCTGCCACAGCCGCTGCTGGCGGTGGGTGGACACATGAAAAACACCGTGGCGCTGGCGTGGGAAAATCGCTGCGTCATCTCGCCGCACATCGGCGACCTGGAGTCGCCGCGCAGTCAGGAGGTCTTCCAACAGGTCATCGCCGACCTGCAATCACTCTACGGTGTAGAGGCCACCCGGGTCGTGTGTGACGCCCACCCCGGATACTTCAGCACGCGCTGGGCTGCGCGCAGCGGACTGCCGCTATGCAAGGTGTTCCATCATGCGGCCCATGCATCGGCGCTGGCGGGCGAGTTTCCCGAGATCGGCCACTGGCTGGTGTTCACCTGGGATGGCGTGGGTTATGGACAGGACGGCAACCTGTGGGGCGGCGAAGCCCTATCGGGCAGACCGGGTCACTGGCGGCGCGTCGCCAGCCTGCGCCCGTTTCACCTACCTGGCGGTCACAAGGCGAGTCGCGAGCCGTGGCGCAGCGCCCTCGCGCTCTGCTGGGAAGCGGGCATGCCCTGGCCGGATGGTCCGCGGGATACCGAGCTGCTGTTCGAGGCGTGGAAACGCAGGATGAACAGCCCATCGACCACGTCTGTGGGCCGACTGTTCGACGCGGCGGCGGCACTCATCGGTCTCACCCGCACGGCGAGCTACGAAGGCCAGGGACCCATGCAGCTGGAGGCCATCGCCGGCGCGGACGCAACCGCCGTGACGCTGCCCCTCCACCGCAACGCCCATCAATGTTGGGAAAGCGATTGGTCGCCGCTGCTGGCACCCTTACTCGACACAGGGCGTAGCGCGTCCGAGCGAGCCGGCATCCTGCACCACAGCCTGGCCCAGGCGCTGTGCCAACAGGCCGTGGCCATCCGCGCGCAGACCGGTGTCGAACAGGTGGGCTTAAGCGGCGGCGTCTTCCAGAATCGGCGACTGACCGAACGGGCTTGCGCACTGTTGCGGGCTGAGGGGTTTACGGTTTACCTTGGTCAGGCGATTGCGTGTAACGATGCGGGTCTCAGTTACGGCCAGATCATCGAATGCGGTGCGCACGGCTGAAACATGGCGCAGTAAAAAAATAATCGCGGCGCGTGGCGCGCGGCACCGCACACTGGAGAGACACCGAACGTGAACGACCGCTACATCAGCCTGGCCCACGGTAACGGCGGACGCTACATGCGCGAACTGATCGAACAGGTGTTTGCGCGTCACCTGGCCAATCCCCTGCTCAATATCCAGACCGACGCCGCGTCCCTGCCGCCCCTGAACGGCACGCCGGTCTTCACCACCGATGGCTACATCGTGCAGCCCCTGGAGTTTCCCGGTGGTGATATCGGTACCCTCGCGGTGCATGGC
>JAYSOL010000124.1:0-6579 GCA_043723045.1 Gammaproteobacteria bacterium
GGGAGCGCGTCGACAATAATACAAAGGCTGTTGGGGTTCGCAAGCTCACCCCAACCTACACTGCTTACAGTGCTAGCCGATGCATCGCAAAGCGGAAGCAAGCTCCCGCACTCCAAATTAGCCCTCCAACAACACCTTCTCCGCCTGCTCCAGCGCCTCCGGCGTGCCGTACAGCACCAGCACATCCCCCGCCACCAACTGCGTATCCGCTGCGGGCTGCGGCCCGCTGATGCCGCCGCGGCGCACGGCGGTGACTTCGGCGCCGATCTCCGCCAGGGGCAGTTCATCCAGGCGCTTGCCCACGGCGCGCGCCTGCGGCAGCAGGGTCACCGAGTGCAGGCGTTCGCGATAGGACTCCTCGGTCGCATCCACGCCGGCGGCGCCGTGAAAGAATCCGCGCAGCATGCGGTAGCGCCCGGCGCGCACGTTGCGCACCTGGCGCACGATATGCGTCACGGGCACACCCAGCAGCATCAACAGGTGCGAACCCATCATCAGACTGCCCTCGAGGCTCTCCGGCACCACCTCGGTGGCGCCCGCGGCCTTGAGCTTTTCCAGGTCACGGTCGTCCATGGTACGCACGATCACCGGCATGTCGGGGCGCAGCTGGCGCGTTATCTCCAGCATGCGCAAGGCGGTTGCGGTATCGACGAAACTGATCACCAGGGCGCGCGCATGCTGCAGGCCGGCGGACAGCAGCACATCTCTGCGCGCCGAGTCGCCGTACAGCACCCGCTCGCCGGCATCGCGCGCGTCGCGCACACGCACCGGGTCGAGGTCGAGACCGAGGCTCTCTATGGCCTCCTCCTTCAGCATCCACGCCAGGTTCTGGCCGCTACGGCCATAGCCGCAGATGATCACGTGATTGTGCGACTCGCCGGCGCTGGCGCGTATCGCGTCGAGATTGGTTTCACGCCGTTCACGGTAGTCAGGCAACAGGCGTTTCACCATGCGTCCGTTATAGCGGATGATGAAAGGCGCAAGAAGCATGCTGAGGACCATGGCCGCAAGCACGATCTGGTCGTAGCGGCTGTCCAGAATATGGAACAGCTGCGCCTGTATCAGCAGGGCGAACCCGAATTCGCCACCCTGGGCCAGCACCAGACCGGTACGCAGGGCCACACCCGTCTCCATGCGGAAGGCCCGGCCCGCGGCCAGCACCACCAGGGTCTTGATGGCGATAATGGCCATAAGACTGGCGGTCACCCACATCCATTCGCTGCGCACCACCGCAAGGTCCAGACTCATGCCGATGGTGACGAAGAACAGACCGAGCAGCACGTCGCGGAACGGCAGAATATCGCTCTCCACCTGATGGCGGTATTCGGTCTCGCCGATCATGAGGCCGGCGAGAAAACCGCCCAGCGCCATGGACAGGCCGGCGAGATCCGTGAGCCAGGCGCAGGCGAGGGTGATGAGCAGCACCGTCATGCCGAAGAATTCGCGCGAACGCGCCATGGCCACTTCATGGAACATGGGCCGCAGCCACACCCGTCCCACCAGAAAGATCACCACCAGCACCGCCGCGCTCTTGACCAGCGCCCAACCGAGGGCGGCCGGCAGCGACTGCATCTGGCCATCGCCCGCCAGCATGGGAATCAAAATCAGGAACGGCACCACCACCAGGTCCTGGAACAACAACACGCCGAAGGCGGCACGGCCGTGGCGCGAATGCTGCTCCAACTGATCCGCCAGCAGCTTCATCACCACCGCCGTGGATGACAGGGCGAGCACGCCACCGACCACCATGGCACCCTCCACTGTCATGCCCAACAGCCAGGCGATACCGCCGAATACCAGACAACTCAGCACCACTTGTGTCCCGCCGAGACCGAGCACCGTGCGCTTCATGGCGAACAATTGCGGCAGGGAAAATTCCAGGCCGATGGTGAACATGAGGAACACCAGGCCGAACTCCGCCAGGGTGCGGGTGCCGGCCATATCGGGTATCCAGCCGAGTCCCGAGGGACCGACCAGCAGGCCGGTGCATAGATAGGCCAGGATGAACGGCAGGCGCAAATAGCGGAACATGGCGACCAACACCACCGACACCCCGAGCAGTATTAGGATGGAATGAAACCCGATCTGGCCCATTAGGATATTATTTCTCGTTTCTATATACTTCCGAGCAGATTACTCTACTCGCCGCTAATTCACGAAACCCATGACCGACAGCGTTTCCCTGCAACAACATGGCCGGGCCGTCATCGAACTCGAAGCCGCCGCCCTGACCGCGCTGCTTCCCCGCATCAACGACGACTTCGCGCGCGCCTGCCGACTGATGCTCGCGTGTGCAGGGCGTGTGGTGGTGGTCGGCATGGGAAAATCCGGCCACATCGGTGGCAAGATCGCCGCCACCCTGGCCAGCACCGGCACGCCGGCGTTCTTTGTGCACCCCGGCGAGGCCAGCCACGGCGATCTCGGCATGATCACCCCGCCGGACGTGGTCATCGCCATCTCCAACTCGGGCGAGACCGCCGAGATCCTCACCATCCTGCCCATCATCAAACGCATGGGCTCGAAACTCATCAGCCTGACCGGCAACCCGGCCTCGAGCCTGGCGCTTTTGGCGGACGTGAATCTGGACGTGGGCGTGGCCCAAGAGGCCTGCCCGCTCAACCTGGCGCCGACCTCCAGCACCACCGTCACCCTGGCCATGGGCGACGCCCTGGCGGTGGCGCTGCTCAAGTCGCGCGGCTTCACCCCGGACGACTTCGCCCGCTCCCATCCCGGCGGCAAGCTCGGCCGCCGTCTGTTGCTCTACGTCAGCGACATCATGCACGCCGGCGACCGCATCCCCCTGGTCAAGGAGGACGCGAGCCTGCGGGACGCCCTGCTGGAAATGACCGGCAAGGGTCTGGGCATGACCGGCGTGCTCGATGCGGCCGGCCGCCTGTGCGGGATCTACACCGACGGCGACCTGCGGCGTACACTCAACAACGGCATCGACGTTTATACCGCCCACATCGTCGACGTGATGACGCGCAACCCCAAGACCACCCACGCCGACAAACTGGCCGCCGAAACCGTGCAGCTGATGCGCTCCCTCAACATCAACGGCCTGTTTGTCGTGGACGCGGATAATCGCGTCACCGGGGCACTCAACATGCAAGACCTGCTCAAGTCGGGGGTAGTCTAAATGAATGACGATTCCCCCCTCTGGTTCGACATCCCGCCCGCGGTCGCGCAACTGGCGGCGCCCATCAAGCTGGTGCTGTTCGACGTCGACGGCGTGCTCACCGACGGCCGCCTGTTCGTCGACAATAACGGCGAAGAATACAAGGCCTTCAACTCACGCGACGGCCACGGCATGAAAATGCTGCAGCGCAACGGTGTCGCCATCGGCATCATCACCGGCCGGACCTCGAAGATCGTCGAACACCGCACACGCGAACTCGGCATCCAACACGTGCGTCAGGGCTGCCAGGAAAAACTGCCGGCCTACGAACAGCTGATCCAGGAGTTGGGACTGCAGCCAAACCAGGTGGCGTTTGCCGGCGACGATCTGGTGGATCTGCCCATCATGCTGCGCGTCGGTCTGGCGGTGGCGGTGCAGGACGCCCACGCCCTGGTGAAGAAACACGCCCATTGGATTACGCCGAGCGCAGGCGGCCGTGGCGCCGCGCGCGATCTGTGCGAGCTGATCATGCTGGCGCAGGGGACGCACGCGGCGGAAATGCAACGTTATCTTTGAACGCCGGCCGGCCAGCCGCTGGTAAGGACATGACCTGGGATAGTAACAAGACCATCATCGCCGTCGTGCTGCTGCTGCTGCTGGCGCTGTCGCTGTGGCTGCCGAACGCGCTGGTCAAGCCGGTCATCGGCCTCGGCAGCGCGCCGCGCCACGAACCGGACTATTATGCAGAGAATTTTACCTCGACGATGATGAGCGCTCAGGGCGAACCGAAATACGTGCTGCGTGGACGCAAGATCACGCATTTCCCGGACGACGACACCGCGTTACTGGAACAACCGCAACTTACCCAGTACGCGCCCGGCACGGCCCCGACCCACACCACGGCCGATCGCGGCAAGATCTACAACCACGGCAAGGAGCTGCTCATGCTGGGCAATGTACGCGTGACCCGCGGAAAAGACCCAGCCGGACCCGGCGGCGAAATCAGCACCCAAGAACTGCATGTGATCTTAAACTGATGAAAATGCCCACTCTAATCAAGTTGCGGCCGAAGGCCGCACCGACTCTCCCTACCCATGAACCTGCGGCCGAAGGCCGCACCGATTCTCCCTCCCCCCTTGGGAGAGGGTGGCCCGAAGGGCCGGGTGAGGGGGAGATCGCCCGGTTCATGGGCTCGATTCGCGACAGCAGCGAGACCGGGCGGTCTCACCTGGCGCGTCGTCACGCTCACCCTGCTGAGCGCACTGTCGGCGTGCGCCCATGACGCTACACAAAGCGCCGTGCCGGCCGTGGCCCTACCCGCCGTAGCCACACCCGCTGAAACCAAGCCCGCCGAAACCACACCACCCCAAGCTGAACCGGCGGCCGTCCCCGGCGACGCTGCTGGCGACGTGGTCCGCCCGAGCAGGCCACCCGACCATGAACAGCCAATACACATCAAGGCCGACCGCATCGAAATCAATCAGAAGAAATCGACCACGTCCTATATCGGCCGGGTGAGCTTCACCCAGGGCGGCCTGCGCATCAATGCCGCCCGGGCCGAGGCCAGTTACAAGGGCGACAAGATCGATACCGTTATCGCCAGCGGCAACCCCGTCACCCTTTTCCAGAAAGGGGAAACACCGGGGCAGGACCTGCACGCTTCGGCCCTGCGGCTCGAATACCATGCACTCGACAACAAGGTCGACCTGTTCGACGCAGTGCGCCTGCAGCAAGGCGCCAACGTGGTGCTGTGCAAAACCCTGCATTACGACCTGGCGGAGAGCACCCTCAGTGCCGAGGGCGACGGCGCCGACGGCCGCGTCACGGTGACCATCGAACCCAGCGCCATCGAAAAACCGGCCCCGACCAAGGCCGTCCCCGGCACGCAGAAACGGAACCGCCCATGAGCACCCTGAGCGCCAAAGGCCTGCACAAACAGTATAAGGGGCGGCAGGTGGTCAATAACATTTCCGTCTCCATCGAGAGCGGCGAGGTCGTCGGCCTGCTGGGACCAAACGGGGCCGGTAAGACCACCTGCTTCTACATGATCGTCGGGCTGATCCCCCTGGACAGCGGCTCCATCTTCATCGATGGCACGGACGTCAGCACCCTGCCCATGCACCGGCGGGCGCGCCTGGGTATCGGTTATCTGCCGCAGGAACCGTCGGTATTCCGCAAGCTCACGGTCGAGGACAACATCCTCGCGATCCTCGAGACCCTGCCCGGCCTGACGGTGGATGAACGCAGCCACCGGCTGGAAGAGCTGCTGCAGGAACTGCACATCTCCGAACGCCGCCACACCCTGGGCATGAGCCTGTCCGGCGGCGAACGCCGGCGCGTGGAGATCGCACGCGCCCTCGCCACCCGTCCGCGCTTCATCCTGCTGGACGAGCCGTTCGCCGGCGTCGACCCGATTTCGGTCCTGGACATCCAGCAGCTCATCGGCCACCTGCAAAAACTCGGCATCGGGGTGCTGATCACCGATCACAATGTGCGGGAGACACTCAAGATCTGCGACCGCGCCTACATTCTGAGCGACGGCAAGATCCTGGCGTCGGGCACGCCGGCCGAAATCCTGTACAACGAGGAAGTCAAAAAAGTCTATCTGGGGGAGGACTTCCGCCTTTAGCGCGCCCGCAGGTTATTCCAATATCGGGCCTATGGGCGGGAAAAATCCCGGTAGCGCAAGGTGTTAGCAATGTCCGACCAGGCCGCTCGCCGGACAGATCGTCCATTCAAGGAAAAATAGACTAGACTTGAGTTAACTAAAGAACGTTTTCCAGGGACGCCGTCCATAATCAAACTGTGTCAGCATAACGTAATCCAATGAAGCAATCTCTCGACCTTAGGCTTGGTCAACACCTGACCATCACACCGCAACTGCAGCAGGCCATCCGTCTGCTGCAGTTGTCTTCGCTTGAGCTGCAGCAGGAGATCCAGGAGGCCCTGGAAAACAACCCGCTGCTCGAGGAAGTAGAGGATGAGGCGGCCACGCAAAAAACCGACAACGAAGAGCGCGAACCCGAGCTTACGGCCGGCGAAGTCACCGATTCCGCCAGCGGCGAGGAGACGTTCGAACCCTCCACCCCCGCCGAGAGCGGCCTCGATACCACCACCGAGGGTGAGGACGGTATCGAGGAATACGTCAGCGAGCCGGACTGGGACGACAACTTCACCTCCGCCAGCAGCACCGCGGAACGCAACGAGCAGGGCGACGGCCTGCCGGACATCGATGCGCGCAACAGTGCGCCGCTGAGCCTGCGCGAACACCTGCTGTGGCAAATGCAGATGTCGATCTTCTCCGAGAACGATATGCCGATCGCCCTGGCGCTGATCGACGCCATCAACGATGACGGCTACCTCAGCACCAAACTGGAGGACCTGCAGCAGTCCCTCAGTGCGGACCTCGAGACCGACGTCGCTGAAATCGAGGCGGTGCTGCACCAGATACAGAACTTCGA
>JAYSOL010000125.1:0-1551 GCA_043723045.1 Gammaproteobacteria bacterium
GCATCTTTCCTGCGTCGGCTCCACCCGCCAGAATGTGCGCGACATCCTCAATGGCTACAAGGCGTTGGGGATACGCCACCTGGTGGCCCTGCGCGGCGATCTGCCGTCCGGCAGCGTTTCGCCGGGGGAGCTGCGCCATGCCAACGAGCTGGTGGAATTCATCCGCGCCGAGACCGGTGACTGGTTTCACATCGAGGTCGCGGCCTACCCGGAGATGCACCCGCAGGCAAAGAGCATGGAACAGGACCTGCTGAACTTTAAACGCAAGGTCGACGCCGGTGCGGATTCCGCCATGACCCAGTACTTCTACAATGCCGACGCCTACTTTCGTTTCGTGGACGACTGCGAGACACTGGGCATCCACATTCCCATCGTGCCTGGCATCATGCCGATCACCAATTACCAACAGCTGGCACGCTTTTCCGACGCCTGCGGCGCCGAAATCCCGCGCTGGATACGCAAGCGGCTGGAAGGCTACGGCGAGGATCTCGACGCCATTCGCGCCTTCGGCCTGGAGGTGACCACCGACCTGTGCGAGCGACTCCTCAGCGCCGGGTCACCGGGGCTGCATTTCTACACCATGAACCGCGCTGGCCCCACCGCCCTGGTGTGGGAACGGCTGGGACTCTGACCATGAGCGACCAACCCACCCTGCGCCCCCTGCCGCCATTGCGACCCCTGGGCATGGGCAAAGAGCGCAAACGCATCGGGCCGCACCGCATCCTCCTGATGGTCATTATTCTCATTCAGATCAGTGGGTTCGCGTTTGTGTGGATGAAAATAACCGAGTCGGCTCCCGGCGCCGCGCAATCTCAGCCCATCATCGATCCGGCCACCGCCATCGCCGCGATGAAGCCGCCGGATGAGCAGTTAATACGCGAATCCATCCGTAACATACTAAAAGACGAACTCCAGACCTATGTGGAGCAACTGCAACAACAACAGCAACAGCTGCAAAAGCTCCAGGCGCGCCCGGAAAAACCCCGCTTGGCAGGGACCAGTGTCGAGGCTGCCGCCACACCCCGATCACGCCCCCCGGCCAATCCCCAGGTGGCGCAGCAAGCCATGGCCATCGTTGACCGCGCCCTGGCAACCGGTGTCTGGAGCGATATGGACAACAACGCCCTATTAAAGCTGTCCCCGCAATTATCCGAGGCGCAGCGCGTGGAACTGCTGGAAAAAATCTTCGGCGCCATCAACCGGCAACAACTGAAGGCGGTCGGCTCCTTGCCTTCTCTTTAAAATCATGACTATAGTAAAGGTAAGTTAAGGGGAATTATCATGAAGAAATACCTGTTGGCCCTGGCCGCATTGGCACTGACGTCGCTGGCGTTCGCCCAGGGCGACTATGTGCCCGGCTATGTGCTCATCGCCAGCGATAGCAGTTATATGTTCGGCACCTTCAACAGCCGCTATAACCAGACGCCCACCCACTACACCACCTACATCGGGTCCGGCGGCTATGCCAATGGCCTGTTGTATTTTTATGGCCAGGACGCGGAAGGGCGCTCCTTCTATTGCTACATCCCCACGTCCAGCAGCATCTACAAG
>JAYSOL010000126.1:0-6471 GCA_043723045.1 Gammaproteobacteria bacterium
AATATCCGCTGCCGATGCCGGTTTGAGATGCACATCCCGTTGCGGAAACGGGATGGTGATATTTGCTGCGCGGAAATCCCGCCAGATGCGTCGATAGACATCCGAGCGCACGTTGTTGACGCCGTTCTCCGGGTCGTTGACCCACAGGTGCAGTTCCAGATCGATACCGCTCTCGCCGAAGCCCATCAGACACGCGGCGGGCGGCGGTTCACGCAGTACACGTTGGGTGTCGAGGGCGGCTTTTTCCAGTATCGTCAGCGCCAATTCCGGGTCGTCGCTGTAGCTGATCTGCACCGGCAGGCGGAAACGCACGTTCCGGTCGTCATAGGACCAGTTGGTAATATCCGCGGTGATCAGGCTTTCGTTGGGGATGAGGATGTCCATGCCATCGCGGTTGCGAACCACGATATAACGTGCATGCAGTTCCTTTACCACCCCGAACGTCTGGCCAACGGCAATGATGTTTCCCGGTTGCACCGACCCTTCAAAGCTCAGAATGATACCGCTGACGAAGTTGCTCACGATACGTTGCAGGCCCAGACCCAGGCCCACGCCCAAGGCGCCGCCGAAGACCGCCAGGGCGGTGAGGTCGATGCCCGCCGTCACCATGGCCGTCAGGACCGCCAGGGCCAGCATGAGGAATTTCGCCAGCTTGGAGATGGCGATCTTCAGGTTTTCGTCCAGCGCCTGGCTGCGGGAAATCAACGACTGGATGGCGTTCGACAGCCACAGGGCCACCAGGATCAGCAGCGCAATGGACAGGACGAAGCTCGCCACCGTATAGATCGAGATGCGGACTTTGCCCAGGGTGATGGCATAGTCATCCAGCACCTGTTCGACGACCGGCAGCCAGCCAAGAATATGCAGGGCCACGATGCCCCAGATGCTGACGGTCATGGCGCCTTCCCAGGCCTTGAGCTTGCTGCCCGGGCTGAAGCTATGACGCAGGACAAACACGCCCATGCGGATCAGCGTCAGCGCGCCCACCAGGAGGATGGCCAAGTGCAGGAGTTCGGTCGGCATACCCTTTAAATGCCGCAGCAGGGCGCTGGTCGCCACCAGCCATAGCCACAGGACCAGGGGAATGGCCACCAGCACACCGGTGCGCATCGCCGTGCGGCGGATGCCGCTGGCGCCGCCTGGCTGTATCGCCGGCTGCAGGCGTCGCTGCAGCTGTTGGCCGATGAGCAGGGCCAGGGCGAGGCCGGTGATGAGCACGCCGATCTGCCACCAGGTGGTCGCGAGGGTCAGGGCGTATTTCATTTCCTCGAGGGAGGGTAGGGCTTCAAACAGCTCCGACATGGGGTGGTTCCTACGGTCGCATAGGGCGGGTAAGCCGGGTAGAGCGCAGGATAGTCGTTGTTGCAGTGAAAAAAAAGCCCGCTTACGCGGGCGGAAGAGAGGAGAAGAAAGTAATATCAGGGCTTGATATAGACGTAGCCCTGCTGCTGCAGTTTGGCCAGCTCCGCCACGCCGCTTGGCACGATGTCTTTCTCACTGACATCGAACAGATCGTTTTTGTAGTTGATCTTGCGGCCCACGAGGGTGTTGTTGCACACCACGAACTCGACTTTCTGACCCTTGAGATTGACCACCTTGCTCTGCATGTCCGGGTTGGTGTTGGCCGTTTTCAGCAGTTCCAGGCCGTCGCCGTGCATCACGACCTTCAGCTCGATATTGTCTTTGCCGACGGCGTTGATGTGATTCTGGATATTGCCCAGCGCCGACTTCAGGGTCTTCGCATCGTCCGTGTTGACGTGATAGACAACCTTCTGCTTGGGATAACTGCTCACCTTGGCGTCGTCTTCGGCGTGTACAAAACCTGCGGACAGGGCCAGCAAGGCCGCTGCTATAAGAGTCGAGATAGTTTTATTCATATGATGTGGTCTCCTGGTAGTGGTTGGTTTGGATAAGTAGACTCAGGTTCAAACCTGGATGTAGACCCATCCCTGCTGTTGCAGCCGGATAATTTGTGCCACACCGGACTCGATCACGATGGTGCCAGGCAGCAAGCGGGTATCGAGACCCAGGTCGCTGTATTTCTCCATGGTGTTCTGGCAGGCGGCGAAGCTCAGGTTGCTGTAGCGTTTCTGCATCTGGCTGACGCGCTCCGGGAAGGGCGATCGATCCGCCAGCAGCAGGTTCAGGCCCTGGCCGTTGGTGATGATCTCCACACGCGCCGGCTGTTTCTGTTGCTCGTACAGCTGCAGCAGGTTCTCCGCTTCGTCCAGCACTTGCTTGATATGCTCAGGCTCGCCGCTGTTCAGGTGAAACAGGACTTTCATTTCCTGCGTGCCGGCGTCGGCCACGACATGCACCGCCTGGCTGCCGCGGGTGGCCGGCGCAGAGGGGCTGACGACCGCCACTGCACGGGCGACCAGGCCGTTGGCCGCGTTCTGGACGTCGTGGCGCAACGCGTTGGTCGAGGCGCTGAACTGGAACCAGCTGAACAACACGCCGAGTACGAACACCAGTCCGGCAGCCACGCCGTGACGCAGGCGCGCGGACTTCCGGGGTGACGGCTGGGAAGAAGGCGGTGGCGGCAGGTTTTTGTACGCGAGCTGCACCACGTCATGTATTTTACGCAGCTCACACACACGCCGGCTGAGCGCCTCGTCTTGATGGATGGTGATGTAGACGCGGCTCTTCTCCTCGATCGTCAGTTCATTGTCGACGAAGGAGTTCAGGTATTCGTCTGAAAATGGTTGTTCGTTACTCATTTGATTCTCCGAATTTGGCTTCCTTGGGGTCCAACTTGTTCTCCAAACTCACGCAGCAGGAGCGCTTTCATGGCCGTACGTGCCCGACAGAGACGACTCATCACCGTGCCGATGGGGATATCCAGGATGGTGGCGACCTCCACGTACGAAAATCCTTCCAGATCCACCAGCGTCACCACCTGCCGTTGACCTTCCGGCAGCTTGGCGATCGCCAGCCTCACTTTGGAAACAATCTGCTGTTCGGAGTTCTCCGACTCCGGCGTGATGTTGTGCAGAAGCTCCACATCATCGATATCGTCCATGTCCCGCTGGCGACGAAAATGATCGCGGTAACAATTGGTCAGGATGCTGAACAGCCAGGCATCGCGTGCCTTAAGGTCGCGCAACTGCGCGGATTTCTGGATCGCCTTGGTCAGGGTTTCCTGCACCAGGTCGTCCGCCAGGGCGGCGCTGTGACACCAGGCATAGGCCATGCGATAGAGGCGGGAGCGGCTTTCTTCCAGCGCTGCGCGCATTTCGCGGTTGCGGCCGAAAAGATTTATCAGTAAATCCATATTCAATGTCCCCGCACTTTTATTCTCTATGTATAGCCAGGACGGACTAGGTTGGCGATTTATTCCCTGGGACACCGGGATTACTTAATGTAGGTGTATGGATGAAGTATAGCGGCGGCGGGGGTGTCAGGCAGTACGCATCCAGCCGGCCAGACTGGCGCGCGGGCGACGCGCCGGCAAGACCTCGTGTTCGATGGTCTGACTGTCAAAAACCACCAGACTGCCGGCCAGCGGCAGGATGTCGACCCTGGTTTCGCCCTGGTCGCCGGGCAGATACAGGCGTAACTGCCCCCCGTCCGCGCGGCTCCAGGGGAAGTTCAAATAGAAGACACAGCTAATACGCCGCCGGCTCTTTCCGCGGAAGACATCCAGGTGTCTTTTATAAAGGCCACCGGTTGGGTATTGGGCGAAGTGGCTTTCGATGTCGGTCAGGCCGAGAAAGTAGCGGCGGTTGAGGCGCAGGCGCAGGTCTTCAATCGCTTGCCAGTAAATCGCCTGGGCGGGGGGCAGGCTCGCCGGGTCGAGCCACAGGATGGTGTCACTGCGCACCGCGGGCTGGACACGGTAATTGTCACCCTGGCCGATACCCGCGGCAAAGGCCTTGCCCGCATTGTACAGCGTGTGGAGTTCTCCCAGCAGGGCGGCGCTGGTGTTCTGGGACAGAAAATCCGGCACGCAGACGTAGCCGTTTTGCGCCAGCGTCTCCAGCAACAAATCGAGTCGGTCCGGTGCAGGCGACGCGACTGGCGTCTGACCAGGAGCGCCCGGCAGCCGGTTCGACGGACCGGGGGAGGTCATGGGTCAGAGGCCCTTGAGGGATTGCAGCAGCATGGTGGCGGTTTTGTTGTTTTCCTGGGTGACCAGTTTTACCGGGATATGGTTTTTGTCACTGGCCAGCCAAGCGGTGACGCGCTCGGTTTCGTCAGACGGGGCGTGGGGTGACCACTGGACCACGATCGCCTTGAAGCGCCCGGCGGGGGTGTCGACTTCTTCGCTACGCACATAGCGATAGTCGTAGGCGGCGAGCTTCTTGCCGCTGCTGAGGTGGACGGTATGAATTTCTGTGCCTGTGGGGGGATTCAGCATCAGGGCGAACAGCAGACTGCCCTGATCCTGAGACGTCGGCGGCAGGGCCAGGTCGGTGCCGTTGCTATAGTGGATCTGCGCTTTGTCCCAGTCGAACTCGGCGCTGTGCCGGTGGGATTTACGGGCGCCCACGCGATAAGTCAGATAGCTCAGCGGCCGCACCTGATTGTTGACGATGCGGAAGCGGCCTTCCTCGAACCATTCCACCTGGGTAAACATGCGTGCCATGCCGACGGGTGTGGTATGCAGTGCGTGCCGGTAGCTGCCATCCGTCTGACGTTCCAGGGTGCGTGTGCTGGTGCCCGCCGTCAGGCTGCCGTAATGCAGGCTGTAATTCAGTTCCAGCCGCTGCGGCAGATCGGCGGATGCCGGCGCCGCCAGCGCACAGCCCGCGACCGCCAGCAGGGCCAGGAGGCGGGTTTGCATTCTTGGTTTGGTTGTTGGCGTCACGCTGTTTGAGACCATGGGCCCGTCGTTAGATTCAGACCAGCGCCATGGGCAGGCCTTGTTCCGGGCGTCGCTGGCCATCCAGTAGCACGTTACCGTTATCCAGGCTGAGACGTCCGGCGATGAACCACTGGATAGCCAGGGGGTAGATGCGGTGTTCCTCCTGCAGCACGCGTTGCGCCAAGGTTTCCGCCGTGTCGCCCGGCAGTACATCCAGCGCCGATTGGATGATGATGGGTCCGCCGTCCACCTCGGGCGTGACAAAATGCACGCTCGCCCCGTGCTGCTTCACCTTGGCCTGCAGGGCGCGCGCATGGGTGTTGAGACCTTTGAAAGCGGGCAGCAGGGAAGGGTGGATGTTGATCAGACGCAGCGCATAGTGGCGGATGAAGTCTGCGCCCAGTACGCGCATGAAGCCCGCCAGGATCACCAGGTGCGGGGCATGGGCATCGATCGCCTGCATCAGTGCCGCATCGAACCGATCGCGCTCGGCGTAGCCGCGCGACTCGATCACCTGCGTAGCGATGCCGGCGGCACGCGCGAGCTGCAGGCCCTCCGCCTCCGCCCGGTTGCTGATGACGGCGCGGATGTCGATGGCGAGCCGTCCGGCGGTCATTTGCTCGATGATGGCTTGAAGATTGCTGCCGCGTCCGGAAAGCAGTATCACCACGGGGGTGCGTGACGTACTCATTCCTGGATGATGATCTCGCTTTCACCCTGATGCGGCTCGATGTGGCCGATGACGCTGGCGGATTCACCCGCCTGCTGGAGCAGTGCCATGGCCCGTTCAGTGTCCGCGGTTGCCACCACCACCACCATGCCGATACCGCAGTTAAAGGTGCGATACATTTCCGCGCTCTCCACGTTGCCGCCTTCCTGCAGCCAGTCGAAAATCCGTGGACGCTGCCAGCGGCCGGCGTCGATCACCGCGCGCGTATTGGCCGGCAGTACCCGCGGCACGTTGCCCGGCAGGCCGCCGCCGGTGATATGCGCCAGGGCATGTACCGGTACGGTCTGCAGCAGTGTCAGCAGGGATTTGACGTAGATGCGCGTCGGCGTGAGCAGGGTGTCACCCAGGGTTCTGCCGTCGAAGGCCTGATCCAGGCTGGCGCCGGTGGCACTCAGGATCTTGCGTATCAGGGAATAACCGTTGGAGTGCGGGCCGGTGGACGCCAGGCCGATGAGGGTATCGCCGGCCTGGACCGCCGAGCCGTCGATGAGGCGCGACTTTTCTACCACGCCGACGCAAAAACCCGCGAGGTCGTAATCTTCCTGCGCGTACAGGCCGGGCATTTCCGCGGTCTCGCCGCCGATGAGCGCCGCCCCCGCCTGGCGGCAACCCTCACCGATGCCGCTGATGACCGCCTCGGCTACCTTAATATCCAGGTGGCCGGTGGCAAAGTAGTCGAGAAAGAACAGCGGCTCCGCCCCTTGGACGATGATGTCGTTGGCGCACATGGCCACCAGGTCGATGCCGATGGTGTCGTGTTTGCCCGACTCGATGGCCAGTTTGAGTTTGGTGCCGACCCCGTCGGTGCCGGAGACCAGGATCGGTTCGCGGTAACCGGTTGGGATCTGAAACAACGCGCCGAATCCGCCCAATCCCGCCATCACGCCGGGGCGGTTGGTGCTTTTGGCGATCGGTTTGATCGCCTCGACCAGGG
>JAYSOL010000127.1:0-4064 GCA_043723045.1 Gammaproteobacteria bacterium
TTTTCGCGGACAGGGTGGGGCAGCGTCGGTGCTTCCGCAGCAAAGGCGGGGTTTTGTTGGGTTACGCCCTTGGGGCTCTCGTGCCCTTTAGGGTGAACCCAACCTACGACTGTCGTTTTTAGGTTGAGACGTCCGGTTGGCATTGGGCGGCGGCTATTTGCGGGATTTGCCGCGGGTAGGCGCAGGCGTGGGGGTGGGCTCGGGTGTGGGTGTGACCTGCGGTGTTGTCACAGGCGGCGGTGGCGTGGGTTGCTGCGTGTGAATGAAGGTGTACCAGAAATAGCCGAGGCGCTCGCGAATCGCGATGCCACTCATGCGCATGCCCAGGGCCGAGGGCAGGTAACCGAGGAAGCTGCTGTCTTCGCGGTTCAGGGTGCTGAACCCGGTAGCTGCCGGGATCACATCGACGCCGTAGGACTGGAAGGCCCAGATGGCGCGTCGCATATGCCAGGCCTGGGTGACCAGGTAGGCCTGGTGTATGCCGGCTGCCTGCAGGACATCGCGACAGTAACGTGCGTTCTCCAGGGTGTTGCGTGATTTGTCCTCCAGCAGCTTTACCTCGGCATGAAAATCCTCGACCAGCACGCGCTTCATGAGTTCGGCTTCGGAGATGCGCTCCTGAAAGGGGGAGCCGCCGCTGACGATGATGGGCAGGCCGGTTTTGCGCTGCAGTTGCGCGGCGTAACGCAGTCTTTCCAGGGTCAGGGCATTGACCGTATCGCCTTGATACTCGGGGGCGTCCGCGATGCGTCCCGCCCCCAGCACGATAATCGCCTGTGCCGCGGATTTGCTTTCCTTGCCGGGCTCGGTTTCCGCGGCACGTGCGTAGGTCTCCAGCGCGGCGAGCAGCTGATGGCCGGTGATGGGCAGGCTGAACCCGACCAGCAGGGCGATGCTGAGGGTGAGCACGACAGCGCCGGCCCAGGAGCGTTTTAACTGCAGAAAGAAACCCAGCAGTGCGATGATGATGATAATGCCCGGCGGGGCCAGCAGGGTGCCAAGGAGTGTGGGCAGCAAGGAAATGGATTCCATATTTTTTTAGAGCCCGTGTGATTGTTGTTCGGCGTGATAGGACGAGCGCACCAGTGGCCCACTCGCCACGTTGCGAAACCCCAGTGATTTTCCATACTGCGCGAAATGTTCGAATTCCTCAGGTGTGACATAGCGCTCCACCTGCAGGTGGTGATCGCGGCTCGGCTGCAGGTATTGGCCGATGGTGAGCAGGTCGCAGCCGTGGGCGCGCAGATCGCGCATCACGCCTTCGATCTCTTCGTTGGTCTCCCCCAGTCCCACCATGAGGCCGGACTTGGTGGGCACATCGGGGTGGCGTTGCTTGAATTGCTGCAGCAAGGCGAGGGAGTGAGCGTAGTCCGCCCCCGGACGGGCCGCGCGGTACAGGCGCGGTACGGTTTCCAGATTGTGGTTGAACACATCCGGCGGTGTCGCGCACATCACGTCCAGGGCCGTGTCCATGCGCCCGCGGAAGTCCGGCACCAGGATCTCGATGGAGGTGGAGGGATTGAGCGCGCGGATGGCGCGGATGCAGGCGGCAAAATGGCCGCCGCCGCCGTCACGCAGGTCGTCCCGGTCCACCGAGGTGACCACGACGAAGCGCAGACCCATGGCCTGGATGGTGCGCGCCAGATTCTGCGGCTCCTCCGCATCCAGTGGATTCGGCCGGCCATGGGCCACGTCGCAGAACGGGCAGCGCCGGGTGCAGATGGCGCCCATGATCATGAAGGTGGCCGTGCCATTACCGAAACATTCACCGATGTTGGGACAGGCGGCTTCCTCGCACACGCTGTGCAGGTGGTTGTCCCGCAGGATTTGTTTGAGCCGCGCCACCTCCGGGGTATTGGGCGAACGCGCGCGCAGCCATGCCGGTTTCGGCAGGCGCTCGGTGCGCGGTACGATCTTTATCGGTATGCGCGCGGTTTTCGACGCGCCTTTTAAAGGATTGGGCGCGGCAACCGGGGCGTCCAGTTGGTCGTGTTTGCTATCGCCGGGACCCATGGTCGGCGCGTTCGGCTCAGTCGGTTTGTGCATGGTATCCCAGGTTGCGCAGCAGGTGATCCACCAGGAGGGCATCCACCTGAGCGCTATTCTGCGCGATTTTGGCGTCCGGCAACAGACCGGCGAGATCGATCGTCTCAAGGCCCTGATAACCGCAGGGGTGGATGTGGCTGAAGGGACTGAGGTTCATGGCCAGGTTGAGGGACAGGCCATGGTAACTGGCGCCGCGCCGCACGCGCAGGCCGAGCTGGGCAATCTTGCGCCCGTTCACATACACGCCCGGGGCGCCGGGTTGGCGCGCGGCCTTGAGGCCGTAGTGATCCAGCACATCGATCGCCGTTTGCTCCAGGGCCGTGACCAGGGTCTTCACCCCCCAGGCACGCCGACGCAGATCCATCAGGATGTAGACCACCCGCTGGCCGGGTCCGTGGTAGGTAATGTCGCCGCCACGGTCGGTGTGAATCACGGGTATGCCTGTGGGGTTGTCGAAGCGGCCGTGTTTTGCGTTCAAGCCAAGGGTATAGACCGGCGGGTGCTGCAGCAGCCAGATCTCGTCGGTGGTGTCGTGGGCGCGCCGTTCGGTGAAGTCGCGCATGGCCTGCAGCGTCCCGGCATAGTCCGCCAATCCCAGGTCGTGGAGGATGACGCTGTCGGTGGCGGCGGGCAGTGGCATGGCGTTAGAGCGCAAACAGTACATCCGCGCACGCCGCGAGATCCTGGTAGATGGCGTTGAGCTGATCGTAGCTCAAGGCGGTGATGCTCAGGGTGACGGAGACATATTGGTTTTGGCTGCTCATGCGCGTGCTGACCGCGTGCAGCTCAAGCGGGGGCACGTGGCGGCCCACCAGCTCGCGCATCCTGGCCGGAAAATCCGGGCTGTGTCTGCCCATGGCCTTGACGTCGAAGGCGCAGGGGAAGGACAGTTGTGGCGCGTCCGGCCCGGGGTGGTGGGGCAGGGACATGGTGTCAGTCCACAAGGCCGGCGCGGAACGCCTGTTTGTAGTCCTGATACAAGGCGTGCATGCGCGCATGCAGCGGGCCGGGTTGGCCGCCGCCCACCGGCTGGTCGTCGATGCGCACGATGGGCATGATCTCTTTGGTCGAGCTGGTCATCCACACTTCCTCCGCCGCCAGCAGGCGCTGTTCGCTGATGTCTTCTTCCGAGCACTCAATACCGTGGGCCTGCGCCAACTCCACCACCAGATCACGCGTGATGCCGGGCAGGATGTACAGCCCCTTGGGCGGCGTAAGCAGACGTCCGGCCTCGACCACAAAGATATTGCTGGCCGCACCCTCCGTCATGTGGCCGTCGCGTATCAGGATGGCCTCGGCGGCCCCGCGCTCGATGGCGTATTGGCGCATCATCACATTCGGCAGCAGCGCGATGGCCTTGATATCACAGCGCGACCAGCGCAGGTCGGGTGTCGTGACGGCCGTGACGCCGGCGCGCAGTTGCGCCGGGTCCGGGTAGGTAAGCGCCTGGGCGTAGGCGAAGACCGTGGGGGCGGTGTCCTTGGGATAGGCGTGATCGCGCGGCGCCACGCCGCGGGTCACCTGCAGATAGACCGACTGGTCGCCGTGATCGCCCGCGTCGTTTTCCCGTACCACCTGCTCGAGAACCTCGGCCCACTGACCGTGGCTCATGGGTTGCTGCAGGCCGATGGCCTTAAGGCTCATGTCCAGACGCTGCAGGTGATGCGGCAGGCGGAACAGCCGCTGGCCGTACACCGGGATCACTTCGTACACCCCGTCGCCGAAGATGAATCCGCGGTCGAACACCGGGATGCTGGCGGATTCGGCGGGCAGGAACCGGCCGTTGAGATAGACGCGCTTGGGGATATTCATAGGGGGCATGGGTTCGACGTGGTGGCCGCCGCTATCGGCATGGCGTTAAGTGAGGGGTATTTTACCCCAAAAACCCACGGGAAACCCGTGCGCGCCAGGGGACATGCCGTCTAGTTTAACCACAGCCGCAGCTGATCCATGAGGCGCTGTATCAGGCTGCCTTGCTGTACGTCGCGCAGGGCCAGCAAGGGATAGTCGCCGAGGGG
>JAYSOL010000128.1:0-8025 GCA_043723045.1 Gammaproteobacteria bacterium
CGAAGCTCCAGGCAAAAAAGCGTGCGGGCGGCACGCTGACCCATGATGAGGAAGCAAGAGCCTCGCAACTCCAACTTTTCGCAAAAACTGAAGAGGAGCTGTGACGCATGCGCCGCGTAATACGAGCGCCCTTGGATGTGGATACCCAGGATAATCTGAACCAAAGACAAACCGGTGCCGATCAGAAACGTGGCGCGAACAACCTTCGAGTGAACGACGAGTGGAAGAACTCACGGCAGAGTCGCACGCTGCTGTCCGTCCTTGCCACACTCAGGGGCATGACGGGTGCGCGCGAACGTTGCATGTACTGTCTGGATTCGCACGGGACAGACATCGAACATTTCTGGCCGAAAACACCTTACCCAGAGCGGATGTTTGTCTGGCCGAATCTGCTGCTCTGTTGCACGGAGTGCGGCCGGCTGAAAGGAGACCGGTTTCCTCTAGCCGACGCCCAATCCCTGCTGATCGATCCGACGGCAGAGGATCCCTGGCAGCACTTGGATTTCGACCCCACCACCGGCAACGTGGTGGCGCGGTTCGACGTGCAGGCAGATGACTGGTCGCCGAAGGGATTGAAGACCGTCGAAGTGCTGCAACTGGATCGTCGGGAAGCCCTGGCCGCCGGCTACCAGAAGACTTTTCGTCGCATCTCGGCCTTGGTCGAGCATGGCCTTGCCGCTGAAGTGTTCGATACTGCTGGCCTGATGTCATCGCTGCACGAGGCCGACGAGCATGGCCTGCTGGGCTGGTGTTTCTTCGGCAGCGGGCGGAGCATGCCGTCTTTCAGCGATTTGCGCGCGAACCATCCCCAGGCCTGGGCCGAGTGCATGGCCGCGCTCGAACTGCCGGCAAACCAGTGACCCTCCCATGACCAAGAAACAAAAACTCGAACTAACTGGATCGGGAAAGAGAGGAAAGCGCTACTCAGAACGCAACGTCTGCGCCGGCCGTTCGATGGCCTGCGCCTCCAGGGTCATGGGTTTACCCGCACGCAGTATCTGCAGACGGATTTTTTCACCTGGTTTACGTTGCGCGATCAGCCCCAGGGCCTGACGCGCATCTTTCAGCAGGTCGTTGTCGATGGACACGATCACATCCCCCGGTCGCAGGCCGGCCCGGTCCGCCGGCCCGCCCCGCAGCAGGCCGGTCACCACCACGCCTTTTGTGTCGGGCGGTATCTTCAGGGCGGCGCCCAGTTCAGCGGTGAGCTGCTGCCCCTCGATCCCCAGCCAGCCGCGTTGCGGACGGCCGTGCTGGATGATCTGTTCCATGACGTCCTTCGCCAGGCTGATGGGGATGGCGAAGCCGATGCCCACCGAGCCGCCACTCTGACTGAAGATCGCGGTATTGATGCCGATGAGGTTGCCGTTGGCAT
The DNA here is from genome assembly GCA_043723045.1 of Gammaproteobacteria bacterium. Lineage (GTDB taxonomy): Bacteria > Pseudomonadota > Gammaproteobacteria > Acidiferrobacterales > UBA6901 > JANNJF01. Next base: position 1,376 of record JAYSOL010000128.1, read on the forward strand.
CCACCAGGGCACCGCCGGAGTTGCCCGGGTTGATGGCGGCATCGGTCTGGATGAAGTTTTCGAAGGTATTGATGCCGAGCTTGCTGCGCCCGGTGGCGCTGACGATACCCATGGTCACGGTCTGCCCGACGCCGAAGGGGTTGCCGATGGCCAGGACCACGTCGCCGATATGGGATTTATCCGACTGACCCAGGGTGATGACCGGCAGCGCCGGCAGATCGATTCTGAGCACCGCCACATCCGTCTCCGGGTCGCTGCCGATGAGACGCGCCGGCGCGCTGCGTCCGTCCCGCAGGAACACCTGGATGGCGTCGGCGCCATTGATGACGTGGTGGTTGGTCAGGATGTAACCCTGCTCGCTGAAGATCACCCCCGAACCCAGGCTGGTTTCGAGGCGCTTGCGCGCACCGCCGCCGTCCGGTGCGACGCCGAAAAACTGGCGGAACACCGGGTCGTCGAAGAACGGATTGCGCCGCACGGCGACCAGTTTGGCGGTATTGATGTTGACCACCGCGGGTGCTGCTTTTTCCACGGCGGTGGCATAGGAGACCGGCCCACTGCTGCGTGCATTGCCGGTGGGCGGGGAGGTTTCGTGAATTTCGATGGTCGGTTGACCCCGCTGTATTAAGCCCGGCCAGAACACCGTCAGCACGAAGGCGATGGCCAGGCCCAGGGTGATCATCTGGGCGAGGAAGAGGGCAAGGCGTGGCAGGCGCATGGTGGGCTCGTGGTTCTGGGTCAGTGCGGCATTTTACAGGGGAATGGGAGTCTGTCGCGTGCGGGGCGCCCCTTGGGTCTCGTCCCGAGGCAGCATGGGGACGATGCCGGCTCACTACAAGCAAAATCCGCCCACATACTCTTGACTGCCTGGGGATGATGTACCATCCTATGCCGCTGCTCATAGGGCCTATAAGCAACAGCTAATACGCATAACCTTTTGAGTCGTAACGTGTTTTTTGCATTCCACCGATGGGCTAGCCATCATGGTTTGGTTAATTTTCAGGGGGTTTCATGAGTGAAGAAGGTGTAGACCGCGGCAAACGGCGGTTTCTGACGGCCCTGACCACGGGCGTAGGGGCGGTAGGCGCCGTGTTTGTGGCCACGCCGTTTGTCCTGAGCATGAGACCCAGCGCGCGTGCGCGTGCCGCGGGTGCCCCGGTGGAGGTGGACATCAGCAAGCTGGAGCCGGGTCTCGGTTTGACCGTCGAATGGCGCGGCAAGCCGGTATGGATCGTCAAGCGCACCGCCCCCATGCTGGAAACCCTCAAGACCGACACCGCCCAGCTGGCGGATCCCGACTCCAACCGCGAGCAGCAGCCGGCCTACGCCAAGAACGCCACGCGCTCCATCAAGCCCGATATCCTGGTGCTGGTGGGTATCTGCACCCACCTCGGTTGTGCGCCGAGTAAAAAGTTCGATATCGGCGCCGCGTCCGGGTTGGGCGATAACTGGCCGGGCGGCTTCTTCTGTCCCTGCCACGGCTCCAAGTTCGATCTCGCGGGTCGCGTCTACAAGGACGTGCCGGCCCCGACCAATCTGGAGGTTCCACCCCATCACTATCTCAGCGACACGCGCATCATCCTCGGTGTCGACAAAGCCCAAGGAGCCGCGTGATGCAAAAGCTGCTGACCTGGATCGACGATCGCTTCCCCCTGACCAAGGTGTGGGAAGAGCATCTGTCGAAATATTACGCCCCCAAGAATTTCAACTTCTGGTACTACTTTGGCGTCCTGTCGATGCTCATGCTGGTGAACCAGATCCTCACCGGCATTTTCCTCACCATGCACTACAAGCCCGACACCGGGCTGGCCTTCGCATCGGTCGAGTACATCATGCGCGATGTGCCGTGGGGTTGGCTGATCCGCTACATGCATGCGGTGGGCTCCTCCATGTTTTTCATCGTGATCTACCTGCACATGTTCCGTGGACTCATGTACGGGTCCCACCGCAAGCCGCGTGAACTGGTCTGGTTGTTCGGCATGCTCATCTTCGTAGCACTCATGGCCGAGGCCTTTATGGGCTACCTTCTGCCCTGGGGCAATATGTCCTACTGGGGTGCGCAGGTGATCATCTCGCTGTTCGATGCCATCCCTTACATCGGTCCGGGCCTGTCGGAATGGGTGCGCGGTGACTTCGTGGTGTCGGATGCCACCTTGAACCGCTTCTTCGCCTTCCACGTGATCGCCCTGCCGCTGGTGCTGGTGGCCCTGGTGTTTGTGCACATCGTGGCGCTGCACAAGGTCGGCTCGAGCAACCCGGACGGTATCGAGATCAAGAAGAAGAAAGGCCCGGACGGCATCCCGCTGGACGGCATCCCGTTCCACCCGTATTACACGGTGAAGGACACCGTCGGCGTGGTGGTATTCCTCATGGTGTTCTCGGCCATCATCTTCTTTGCGCCGGAGTTGGGCGGTTGGTTCCTGGAGCATGATAACTTCATGCCCGCCAACATCCTGCAGACACCGTCGGAAATCGTGCCGCTGTGGTACTTCACGCCGTTCTACTCGATCCTGCGCGCCGTCACCTATCCGCTGTTGGGGGTGGACGCCAAGGTCTGGGGCGTGCTGGCCATGGGCGCCTCCATCGTGGTGCTGTTCCTGGTGCCTTGGCTGGATCGTTCGCCGGTGAAATCCATCCGTTACCGCGGCTGGATGTTCAAACTGGCCTTGGGCATCTTCGTCGTCAGCTTCTTCATCCTGGGTTATCTTGGCACCAAGCCGCCGACCGATCTGTTCAAGGCCATGGCGCAGGTGTGTTCGGTGTTGTATTTCGCCTTCTTCCTGTTGATGCCCTGGTATTCCACCATCGACAAGACCAAGCCTGTTCCGGAAAGGGTGACCCCATGAAGAAGCTCATCGCAATCGTTATTCTGGCCGCGCTGCCGGCCGTAGCCCTGGCGAGCGGGGGCGAAGGCCCGCCGCTCGATGCGGTCAAGATCGACCTCGGGGATCAGCCGTCGCTGCAGCGCGGCGCGCGCATCTTCGTGAACTACTGCCTGTCCTGTCACAGTGCCGCCTACATGCGCTACAACCGCATGGGTCAGGACCTGGGTATCAGCGAGGAACTGGTCAAGGAGAACCTGCTGTTCGCCGCGGACAAGGTGGGCGACCTCATGAAGGCGGTGATGCCGGCGGAGGACGCCAAGGCGGCGTTCGCTACTCTGCCGCCGGACCTCACCCTGGTGACCCGTGGGCGCAGCCCGGAGTGGTTCTACACCTATATGCGCAGCTTCTATCAGGACGACAAGTCCGTCAGCGGCTGGAACAACCGGGTCTTCCCGCACGTGGCCATGCCGCACGTCCTGTATGAGTGGCAGGGGCACCAGCAGCCGATCTACAAGACGGTGAAGGTCGTCACGCATGTGGAGAAGGACGGCAAGCAGGTCGAGAAGATCATCGACGAAGAGAAGTTCGACCACTTCGAGCTGGTGAAACCCGGCAGCATGACGTCCGCGGACTACGACAGCGCCATGCGCGACCTGACCAATTTCATGGTCTATATGGGTGAACCCGCCAAGCTGGAACGCCCGCGACTCGGCATTTATGTGTTACTCTTCCTCGCGGTATTCCTGGTTGTGGCCTACATGCTCAAGAAGGAATACTGGAAAGACGTCCACTAAGCGGCAAACCGTCTTTTCCTCACAAGGGGGCCCTTCCTGCAAGGGCCCCCTTTGCTGTTCATACTCACCGCAGCTCGCAGGTAGGAGAACCCGGCAATGGCATCCCTGGCAACAAGAAAACACGTAATGACCCTGTATTCGGGCATGACGGACCCCTACAGTCACCGCACGCGTATCGTCTTATACGAGAAGGATGTGGAATGTCAGGTGGTGCTGGTGGACATCCGCAAGAAGCCGCGGGAGTTGTCCGACCTCAACCCCTACGATAGCGTGCCGACCATGGTCGATCGCGATCTGGTCTTGTACGACTCGCTCATCATCAACGAATATCTGGACGAGCGGCTGCCGCACCCGCCGCTCATGCCGGTGGATCCGGTATCGCGCGGCAAGGCGTGCCTCATGCTCATGCGCTTCGACCGCGACTGGTACAGCCAGACACCGGACATCGAAGGCGCGGACAAGAAGGTCGCGCTGCGCGCGCGCAATGTGATCCGCGACGGCCTCACCGTGATTTCGCCGATCTTCAAAGACCAGCCGTACATACTGGGCGAGGAGTTTTCCCTGGTGGACTGCTCCCTTGCGCCGCTGTTGTGGCGCCTGCCGATCTACGGCATCGAACTGCCGCGCCAGGCCAAGCCCATCCTCGACTACGCCGAGCGCCTGTTCGAGCGCAAGTCGTTCAAACTCAGCCTGACCGAGGCGGAGCAGGAGGCGCTGGCGCGCGTGAAGTAAGCGACGGCCGTCGAACCCATGGCGGAAACCACCACTACCACCACCACCACACGTCCCTACCTGCTGCGCGCCATCGCCGACTGGGCGTTGGATAACGCACTCACGCCCCACATCCTGGTGAATACCAACGTGGTTGGCGTCAAGATCCCCCCGGGTTATGCCCAGGACGGAAAAATCACCCTCAACATTCATCCCCAGGCGGTGCAAAACCTGGAGCTGGGCAACGAGTGGATCATGTTCTCGGCCCGCTTTAATGGTCGCAGCATGACGATCGAGATCCCGGTGGGCGCGGTGACCGCGGTGTTTGCAAAGGAGAACGGCCAGGGGTTTTTCTTTCCGGAGGAGGGTGCCGCGACCGATGCGAATGCCACCGATACCCCACCCCCCGACACACCGCCAACCGCCACACCCCCAGGGCGCAAAGGTCCCGGCCTCAAGATCGTAAAATAAACGTGGCGCGTGTCTAGGTGTGAACGCGCGTCGTCGCGTTGTTAATGTGCAGTGCCCTGCCTAAGAGCCATTAGTGCAGTATCTGTGTGCCTTCCAGGAAAATTCCCGCCAATTCCTGGCCGATGAACACCAGACGTCCCGGGCGGCGGCTGGCATCGTCGTGGGTGTATTCGAATTCGTAACATCGGTGCAGCGTCGGCTTGCCGCGGTACATCATCACTTTGACGGCGGTGCAGGCGACGGTTTCATCCAGAAATTGCGCGTCTATGCGTTGGCAGGCATCGCGCGCCGCCCTGCCCGCCTGCTCCCGTGCGCGCATCGCTGACAGCCAGTAACCGAGAACGAGGGCGAGCAGCGTCAGGGCGGTGAGGTATTCCATCGGCCTATTCAAGCACGGAACACGCTCGCCGGCCAGATTGAGTTGTGGGCGGCTCTCGTGTTATGGATGCGCAGGTAGTTGTGTCGCGGGCGTGTGCCCGGACGAGTCCCCAAACAGTCAGGGCGGCTGCAATAATGCACGCGGGCGACGTGATGGCCAGCGGGAGGTTCCCGACAGCATGATCAGCGTTATCCAAGGCGATATCACCACCCTGGCGGTGGATGCCATCGTGAACGCCGCCAATGAAACGCTGCTGGGTGGTGGCGGCGTGGACGGTGCTATCCATCGGGCGGCGGGACCGGACCTGCTCGCCGCCTGCCGCGCGCTGCACGGCTGCCCCACGGGGGCCGCCCGCATCACGCCCGGTTTCGCTTTACCGGCGAAGTGGGTGATCCACACCGTCGGTCCGGTATGGCGTGGTGGTGAGGCCGGCGAACCGGAGTTGTTGCGTTCCTGTTATCGTGAGTCGCTGGAGCTTGCCTTGCACCAGGGTGTACAGACGATCGCGTTCCCGGCCATCGGCACGGGTGCTTACGGTTATCCCAAGGCCCAGGCGGCCGCCATCGCGGTTACAGTGATGCACGAGTACGAAGCACGGTTCGACAAAATTGTGTGCTGCTGTTTCAGCGATAGCGACGTGAAAATCTACACACAGGTGCTTGCAGAAAGCAGGCTTAGAGAAGGCTAGTGGCGTTTGCTCCGAATTCTCCGGCCGTTTTGGGAGGTGAAATCCAGCGTGAAACGGCTATGAGGTATGCGCCCCAGGTCAAAAAGAGGAATGCCGCGAGAGCCACTACCTTCCAATGTATTGCCGGACTGGCGGTCTTGCTAAGTGCTTCGCGCCGCCTCCAGGATATCCCGACCGCAGAAAGAATTAACGCCACATCAATAGCGAGCATGGTCCATTAACGACAGCCTTAAGGAGGCGGTTCTTCGCCAAACAGCCGCCGGTAATCTTTGTGGTAGTCCTTCGGCCGGTCGTCTTCGTAGCTCCAGTAGGCGGCGACGCTACGCACGGTGGTGATATCAATATGGCTTTTGTCCAGCATGAGCTTTAGCAACTCCAGCGTTTTCATGACCTTGACGTCGAACACCTTGGCAAGTGCGAGCATGTCGGCGTCATCGGTCGCGACCGGGATGCCGAGGATGCAGCCGTGACTCAATATTGTGACATCGATGCGGGACGGACCCGGCAGTTGTGTCTGCACGTGGTTCCACAGAAATTCATAAACGGTTGCGAATTCTTTTTTCTGTTGCCGCGAGAGAGCAAGCCTCTTCTGGCGGTTCTCGCGGTACTCGGGGTCGTTGACCCAGGAAAATTTGTTTTGTAGGCGAGGATTACGGGCGCACTCCCGTTCGAGCTCTTCCAGTACGTAGAGGCAGTAGCGTTCTTCGCCGAATTCCTGGAAGAGGAGTGGATGGATGCTCTTGGCCAGCCGGAAGTAGCTGTTGGAGTCGAGCAGTATTTTG
>JAYSOL010000129.1:0-4295 GCA_043723045.1 Gammaproteobacteria bacterium
TAGGTCGGGTTCCCCCATGGCCCATAAATGAGGGCCACATTGCGGGGACAAGAGCGCAGCGTAACCCGACATTTCGTCGCAGACCAAGGTGGAGCCGCAAAGGTGTTTCCGCAGCAAAGGCGGGGTTTTGTTGGGTTACGCCCTTTCGGGCTAACCCAACCTACGAAAGGAACCCCTGGCCTTTCCCACTGGCGTGGGAGAGGCGTAGGACTGGCTTAAAGCGAGCTGTAGGGTAAGCGCCGGCCACACCGCTCAATGCAGGCTGGAGCTATCCGACCCGGGCTTCATGAAGTGTACCTTCGCCTCCGGCACATAGTCTTTATCAAACACGAAATCGAAACCGACATCCTGGTCCTTGCTGGTGGCCCGCACCTGTTTCAACTCTGGGATGCGATTGGCCAGATACGCCAGCATGGCGGCGACCCGTTGTTCATCGCTCTCGCGTATGGCGCTGACCAGTTGCAGTGCAACGAACTGGGCGCGCTGCAACGCGCTCGGCGACTGGATCTCGACATCACCGAGCACAATGCCGGCGTCCATGTTGCGGTCCATCTTGTCGAGAAATTCTGCCCGATGTCCCGCCAGTGGCTTACCCCTATCGTAAGCGACCTGGGATTCACCGTTGATCACGATCGTCAGAATATTACTCATTTTTTTATGCCATAGAGAGTGATCAAGAGGGTTGCCTGCGCTGACGGGTGCTCAGGTATGGGGCACGGGGGATCAGCCGCCCTTCGGGGCACTGGTCTGCCAGTCGTAGGCACAATCGAGGCCCTGGGTCAGGGCCATGCGTTCGTCGTCATTTAGGTATTGCATCCACGGCGGCTCCTTGTTCGTACGCCTGGCCTGGTCGGATGCAAGAGTAATGATTAAACCGCGACGAGTAAACCTAGCTATTAACGTGCAGTGCCCTGCCTAAGAGCCATAATTAGGGGTGCCCTGAGGCATTTCTGCACTTTATATTAGCCCTTGCTTAAGGCATCATATTCGTTAGGGGCGATTCCTTCAAAACCAATGACTATTCCGGACACCCTGGTGCCGGTCTGTAGGGTTTTTTTGCATATGAAACAAGTAGTTCATAACAAGGAACCGCTGGCCGGCGACAAAGAGCTGCGTGCCCGGGTAAAACTCCTGGGCAAGTTGCTGGGCAACGTGCTGCATAGCCAGGCCGGTGGCCGCGTGCTCAAGGCTGTGGAGACCCTGCGCAAAGGCTTTATCAATCTGCATAAACAGGAGGATCCCGCCAAACGCGCGCGCCTCATGGGCCTGATCGACAAGTTGGATCCGGAAACGCTCACCCATGTGGTGCGTGCCTTCACCGTCTATTTCAGTCTGGTCAACAGCGTGGAAGAGGCCTTCCAGCACCGCCAGCGTCGACGTTGGATGCGCGCCGGCGGGCCGCTCTGGACCGGCTCCTTCGACCATACCATGCGCTGGTTCCATGACCAGGGTGTCGGCGTGGACGAGCTGCAATCCCTGCTGGATCAGCTGCTCTATCTGCCGGTGTTCACCGCCCACCCGACCGAGGCCAAGCGCCGCACCATCATGCACGCCATGCGCCGCATCTTCGTCATCGGCGAGCGCCTCAACGATCCGCGTTTAGGCAAGGAAGATATCCAGGACATTACCCGCCAGCTGGAAGCGGAAATACAGATCCTGTGGAAGACCGACGAGGTGCGCAGCCTGCGCCCCATGGTACGCGACGAGATCCGCAACGGATTGTATTATTTCCGCGAAAGTCTGTTCGAGGCGGTGCCGACCACCTACCGCTTCCTGGAAAAGGCCGCGCGCCGTATCTACGGTACGGGCATGCAGGATGCAACGCCGGTGCGCGTACCGAGCTTTTTGCGTTTTGGTTCCTGGATAGGCGGCGACCGTGACGGCAACCCCTTCGTCAAACCGGAAACCACGGAACAGGCGGTCTGGCTGCACGCCGAGACGATACTGCAGGAATACATGGCGCGCGTCACCAGCCTGAGTACCCGGCTCACCCAGTCGGTACTGATGGTGAAGCCGACCGAGGCATTTCAGGAAGACCTGCGACGCGACGAGCGTTTCAGTCAGGGCGCGTTCCGCGACCAGGCCGAACGCTTCACGCGCGAACCCTACCGGCGCAAGCTCTACCTCATGCGCTACCGGCTGCAGCAGAATTTCAACACCACCCAGCGTCACCTGCATGGTCTCGCGGTCGGTCTGCACGAGGCGGTCTATCCCTCGGCCAAGGAGTTCCTGCAGGACCTGTATGGTCTGCGCGACTCCCTCGTCAGCCACGGCGACGCCACCATCGCCGAAGGCGAACTGCAGGATCTGATCCGGTTGGCGGAGACCTTCGGCTTTCATCTGGTGCAACTCGACGTGCGTCAGGAATCGGCGCGCCACACCTCGGCGGTGGCGGAAATTCTTGACCTGTTGCCGGGCAAGAAAGACTACCTCGCCCTGGACGAGACGCAACGCGTCACCCATCTGGCGGCCATGATCGGCGATCAAAAAGACCTGGTCATCGACCGCGCGCGCCTGACAGCGGAGACACGCGAAACCCTGGCGGTGTTCGACATGATGGCGCGCCTGCAGCGGCAGGTCAGCCCACAGGCCTTCGGCACCTATGTCATCTCCATGACGCACGCGGCCAGCCATATCTTCGAGGTCATGACGCTGGCGCGCATGGCGCGTCTGGCGGGACGCAATGGCAATGGCTGGTTCTGCGACATCCGCATCAGCCCGCTGTTCGAGACCATCAATGACCTCGCGCACATCGAGCAGGTGCTGGTGGCCCTGCTGGATAACCCGAGCTACAAGCAACTGCTGGCGGTGTCCGGCAATACCCAGGAGATCATGCTGGGCTACTCGGACTCGGCCAAGGACGGCGGCTCGCTGGCGTCCGCCTGGAATCTGTACGAGGCGCAGAAGAAAATCATCCGCATCACGGACGAACGCAAGGTAGGCTGCCGTTTGTTCCATGGCCGCGGCGGCACCATTGGACGCGGCGGCGGTCCGACCCATGAATCCATCCTGGCACAACCCCAGGGCACGGTGCACGGGCAGATCAAATTCACCGAGCAAGGTGAGGTGTTGTATTACAAATACAGCAACACCGAGACCGCCGCCTACGAGCTCACCATGGGCATAACCGGCTTGATGAAGGCCAGCATCGGACTGATCCGTCCGGTACACCAGGACAAACCGGAATATCTGGCGGTCATGGACGCCTTGACGCGCCTCGGTGAAACCAGCTTCCGCGACCTGACGGATCACACCCCCGGCTTCATGGATTACTTCTACGAGGCCACGCCGGTGAATGAGATCGGCCTGATGAATATCGGCTCGCGCCCGTCACACCGCAAAAAAGACCGCTCCAAGTCGTCGGTGCGCGCCATCCCCTGGGTGTTTGGCTGGGCCCAATCGCGCCACACGCTGCCGGCGTGGTACGGCCTGGGCACGGCGCTGGCCACGTGGCGCGGGCAGGACCCGCAACGCACACTGATGCTCAAGACCATGTACCGCGATTGGCCGTTTTTCCATTCGTTGCTGAGCAATACGCAGATGGCGCTGTTCAAGGCGGACCTCAGGATCGCGCGCGAGTACGCCGATTTATGTCACGATGCGGATACCCGCGAACGGGTCTACCAGTTGGTGCGCGACGAGTACCAGCGCACCCGCGACCAGGTGCTGGACGTGGCCGATGCCAGCCGTCTGATCGAAGACGACCCGGTGCTGGCCCTGTCGTTGGCGCGGCGCAACCCCTATCTCGATCCGCTCAACCATATCCAGATCGCGTTGCTCAAGCGTTACCGCCAGATGCCGGGGAACGAATCCAGCCCGTCCGCCGCATTGGACCCGCTGTTACGCTCGATCAACGCCATTGCCGCCGGCATGCGCAACACCGGCTAGATCGCGGCTAACCCGGCCTGCGGATTGCGGCGCATCGGCAGACGTGCGGCGCCTGGGATCGACAACCACGCTGCAACCCGGACATACGAAATCGTGTCATACCCTTTTCATATCCGGCGGGTATATAGTAGTCTTGAAAACAGCGAATTTAAGAAATGTAAAACTTCTGCGGAGTTTCGCGCTCTAACGCAGCGTTATAGTCGATCAAGGGACCACCATGAATTTTCTGCAGCAAACCATCCTGGCGAAGAAGGCCGCCCTCGCCGACGTCGTGGGCGAGCCCATGGCAAAGCTGGCCAAGGCCTGCGCCGCGGTGTGGCCGGACAGCGACCGCATCGATGAGATTCTGGAGTCCGCCATCGGCGGCATCCCCAGCTGTCATCTGCTGTATGCCTGGGACGTGAACG
>JAYSOL010000130.1:0-4872 GCA_043723045.1 Gammaproteobacteria bacterium
GCGAAATGTCGGGTTACGCTGCGCTCTTGTCCCCGCAATGTGGCCCTCATTTATGGGCCATGGGGGAACCCGACCTACAAGACTTGTGTAAATACCTATAGCTTGGCCAGTGCGGGACTGGCCGGCGGGGGCACCACGTCCTACACTAAGATTTATGTCCAACGCCGCTGCAAAACCCAAACACGCCCCGTCCGCCAAACTTGCCCTGGATGACGTCCTGAAGTCGCTCCAGGACCTGATACGCAATGACCTGCCGGACGTCAGCAGCGCCACCGGCCCCCGGGGCGAGGCGGAGCCTGCGCCTATGGCCCAGGCCGACCCCGATGCCCCCCAGCCCTCGGCGAAAGACCTGATCCTGGAACTGGAGGCGGGGCTGGCCGAGCTGAACGCCTTCGACACAGACACAGCCCTGATCGAGCCATTGGCCACAGCGGTCGACCACGACCTTGGCGGAGAGCCACTCACCAACCCGCCTCCCGCATCAAGCCACACGCCAGGGGCGGCAAATGTCGTCGGGGTTGAGGAGAAAGGGATCGCGACCCCGGAAGCCCTCGCCAAGACCCGCACCACGTCGTCTATGGTCGACCTCCAGAGCGCTTTGCGCCGGGCGGCGGGGCTGCCAGAGGATGCCTCTGCCAACCCCGACACCGACAGTCCGACAGGCGTCAGGTTGGCGCAGAAACCCGCTGTGGCCTTCCACCCCCCGGTTGATGCCCCCTCGGATGCGACCCGACCCAAACCACCACCAGTTACCGTCCTGGACGACACCGACACCCTCAGGGGCGTCGACCTGGCGGATGACACGACGGCGTCCCAGGTGTCGGAATTTCTGCAGGATGAGCCGCCCGCCGACACCGAGCTCGCCAGCCTCGATAATGTGCATCTGGATTTCAGCGACCACGGAGACACGTTTACCGTCGAGCGGGATCAGTCATTGGGTTCCGCACCCGACTCCCCGCACGCGCCGACGGATGGGCTCTCCTGGCACACACCGGAATTCAGCCTGCCGACGGCGGAAATACCGGAGGACGTCACGCTCTCCCCCTTGGACGGGCCGGCCACCCTCAGTGCGCCCGGCGCAGCACCAGCGGTATCTGCGAAGGCGCAACCAGGCCATCCATGGCCTGCGCCCCTCGCCTCGATCCCATCGGCGAAGGCGCAACCAGGCCATCCATGGCCTGCGCCCCTCGCCTCGATCCCATCGGCGAAAAAATCCTCAGGCGGCCCGAACGGTGGCCTGCAGTCAGAACTGCCATTAACCGACCCGATATCGAGTCCGCCCTACGCCGATCTGCCGCGACCCTCGGCTGAGATCAACGCAGCGCGGATTTCACCCACGACCTCAAGCCCTGCCGCCACGGCGGTCGTCACACCCGACGCCCATCCGAGCACCGCAAACTGGGACAACATCCCGCTCCTGCAAGACGTCATCGATGCCGTGGAGTCACCCGCAGACTCTCGTACACCTGCGCCCAACCCGTCAGCGGAGCAGGCGCGCCGCATGGCGATCCAGGTGGCCGCGCGCCTCAACGTCGAACTGCGCCGCTCGGGCAAACACGCTTTAAGCTCGGACATCCTCACCCGCCTGGCGCGCGTGCTCCAGGAGACGCTGGCACAATCCCCGCCAAACGTGGACAATAAGCCCCACAACAAAAACTGACATCCGTCGTTTGTCTCACCCGGGCGGGAGGTCACACGACCTGTTCCGCCCTTTTACTTACATACGAAATCATCACTGCCATGTCGACCAAGACCTCACCCCCATCGGACACCGGCGCCGCCGTCCAGGAGACCCTGGACAAGGCCTACGACCCGCATCTGCTGGAACAACGCCTGTACGGCGCCTGGGAGCAGGCGGGTTTTTTCGCGCCCCAGGGTGGCGAGCGGCCGTACTGCATCATGATCCCGCCACCCAATGTCACCGGCAGTCTGCACATGGGCCATGGCTTCAACAACACGGTCATGGACACCCTTACCCGCTACCATCGCATGCGCGGCGACAACACCCTGTGGCAGCCGGGCACGGACCACGCCGGCATCGCCACCCAGATGGTGGTGGAGCGCCAGCTGGCGGCCGAAGGCAAGACCCGGCACGACCTGGGGCGTGAGAACTTTATCAAGCGTATCTGGGAATGGCGTGAGGAATCCGGCGGCAACATCACCCGCCAGCTGCGCCGTATGGGCTCGTCCCTCGACTGGTCGCGCGAGCGCTTCACCATGGACGCGGGACTGTCGCAAGCGGTGCAGGAAGTGTTCGTACGCCTGCACGAAGAAGGCCTCATCTACCGCGGCAAACGCCTGGTGAACTGGGACCCGGTGCTGCACACCGCAGTGTCGGACCTCGAGGTCTTGGCGGAAGAGGAAAACGGATCCCTGTGGCACATGCGCTACCCGCTGGCGGATGGCACGGGTCAGCTGGTGGTGGCCACCACCCGTCCCGAAACGATGCTGGGCGATGCCGCCGTGGCCGTGCATCCCGATGATGATCGCTACAAGCATCTTATCGGCCAGCAGGTGAAGCTGCCCTTCACCCAACGACTCATCCCCATCATCGCCGACGACTACGTCGATCCGGCGTTCGGCACTGGCTGCGTGAAGATCACCCCGGCGCACGACTTCAACGACTATGCCGTGTGGCAGCGGCATCGGGATGAGTCCGCCATTCAGGCGCTGCCGAATGGCGGACTCATCAACATCTTCGACCTCTCGGCACGCGTGCTCGCCGACGGCGATTTTGCCACCCTCGTGCCGGCGGTGTACCGCGGCCTCGACCGCTTCGAGGCGCGCAAGAAAATCGTTGCCGATCTCGAAGCGCTGGACCTGCTGGAAAAAATCGAACCGCACAAACTCATGGTCCCGCGCGGCGATCGCACCAATGCGGTGATTGAACCGCTCCTTACGGATCAATGGTACGTGAAGGTCGCGCCGCTCGCCGAACCGGCCATCCGCGCGGTGGAAAACGGCGACATCAAGTTTGTCCCGGACAACTGGAAGAACACGTACTACGAATGGATGCGCAACATCCAGGACTGGTGCATCAGCCGCCAGATCTGGTGGGGCCACCGCATCCCCGCCTGGTATGACGACCAGGGCGACGTATACGTCGGACGCTCGGAAGCGGAAGTGCGCGCCAAACACAAACTCCCCGCCAGCGTGAAACTCAAGCAGGACGAGGACGTACTCGACACCTGGTTCTCCTCCGCCCTGTGGCCGTTCTCCACCCTCGGCTGGCCGGACCTAACCCCCGAACTCAAAACCTTTTATCCCACCAGCGTGCTGGTCACCGGCTTCGACATCATCTTTTTCTGGGTGGCGCGCATGATCATGCTGGGGCTCAAGTTCACCGGCGAGGTGCCGTTCCGCGAGGTCTACATCCACGGCCTGGTACGTGATTCCCAGGGGCAGAAGATGTCCAAGTCCAAGGGCAACGTGCTCGATCCGATCGATCTGATTGACGGCATCGACCTGGAAAGCCTGGTGAAGAAACGCACCACCGGCCTGATGCAACCCGGCATGGCGCCGAAGATCGAAAAGGCCACACGCAAGGAATTCCCCGAGGGCATCCCCGCCTATGGTACCGATGCCTTGCGCATGACCTTCGCCAGCCTCGCCACCCAGGGGCGTGATATCAAGTTCGACCTCGGGCGCGTGGACGGTTACCGCAACTTCTGCAACAAGCTGTGGAACGCGGCTCGCTATGTGCTGATGAACACCGAAGGCCGCGACTGTGGCCAGCACGGCGGCGACGTGCACTTCACCATGGCCGATCGCTGGCTACAATCACGTCTGCAGCAGGTGGCCGCCGAGGTGAAGTCCGCCTTCGCCGGCTACCGTTTCGATCTGGCGGTCCAGGCGATCTACCGCTTTGTGTGGGACGAATACTGCAGCTGGTACCTGGAGTTGTCCAAGCGTCAGCTGGCGGCGGACACCAGCAGTGCAGCGCACCTGCGCGGCACGCGCTACACACTGGTACACGTACTGGAACAGAGCCTGTGCCTGTTACATCCCATCATGCCCTTCATCACGGAGGAAATCTGGCAACGCATGGCACCGCTGGCCGCCAAAGCGGGGCCAAGCATCATGCTGCAACCCTACCCGCAGTCTGACAGCGCCAGCATCGATCGCAGCGCCATTGCAGAAATGGAATGGGTGCAGAAATTCATCAATGGCATACGCAATCTGCGCGGTGAATACAATGTGTCGCCGGCCCAGACACTGCAGGAAGTGCTGGTTGAGGACGCCTCGGAAACGGATAAAGCCCATCTGGCCAAACACGAACTGCTGCTCACCGGCGGTGCGGCCATCGGCAGCCTGACCAAGGTCGTGTCCCTCACCCTGCTGGCCGCCGGCAGCACTCCACCCCCTTCCGCGGTTTTTCTGCTAGGGGGGATGAAGGTGCACGTGCCCCTGGGATCACTCATCGACAAACAGGCCGAGCTCGACCGGCTGAAAAAGGAAATCGAGAAGGTCCGCAAGGAGCTGGACAAGGCGCACGCCAAGCTGGCCAACGCGGATTTCGTCGACCGCGCCCCGGCGGCGGTGGTCGAACAGGAAAAACAGCGGGTGCAGGATTTTCAGGCGGCACTGCTGAACCTGGACAACCAACGCGCGAAAGTGCAGGCCCTGCCCGGCTGACGGTGATTGCCCTTACCCGTCTGCAGCGCCGGCCTGTGAGAACTTAATGTTTGCCATCAGCCATCTCCTACACTCAAAACCTAGGGTCCCTTCTCCCTTCGGGAGAAGGACAGGATGAGGGCCAAAGGGCACTTACTTAGTCGTAGTCGTAGGTTGGGTTCACCCTAAAGGGCACGCGAGCCCGAAGGGCGGTGCGTGTGTTGTTGGGGCTTCAGCCCCTTACAACCACGGCCTACC
>JAYSOL010000131.1:0-3189 GCA_043723045.1 Gammaproteobacteria bacterium
TTCATGTCCAATCTCCTCAATCAGAAATTGGACCTCCAAAGCTACGTGCTACTCAAATAGGGGGAGACGTCGCACCCGCTGGCATCCCGCTGCGATTTCCAGGTGAAGGAGCGAAACATGCAATGGCTTTCTCTACTGCTAATGGCGGCGCTTACGCTGGCTGCGGCCGTGTACACACAAGTCCGGCTACCGCGCCTCGCCGCGAGTCACAATCAGGCCTGGGTCGCGCGTGTGGTTCTTGCGCTGGTCGGGCTCGGGTTCGGCTGGGCGACGCTGATAAAGACCGGTAAGGGTGCGAGCTCGGCGATGCAGGTAACGGTTTTTCTGGCGGCGTTTGGTCTGGTGCACGTACCTGCCGCGATTATTTTGCTGCTGAAAACATGGCAGCGTAGCGATCCGCCCGCGCGCTGAACCAGCGCCGCGGCGCTAAGCTTTAGCCGTCATCCCGCCGCGCAAAAATGGGGTCAGACACTGAGGTTTCCCCACGAATATTCATTGCAGATCAATTGGTTAAAGAGTATCTTCCGCAAAAACAACGACAGCAAGGACGCTCCTCCGCTTGTAAGTCCTGTTTTGAAGCTAAAAAACCGGTGTCAAGCGTCCGCAGCTTGGCAAGCTGCCATTCTTACAGAGCGGGCTTCTTACTCTTCCGAGCTTCCTCGTCCGTGGCACGAGCCCAAGCTGGGGTGAATATCTCAAGAAAACCCCCGTTGAATTCAACCCCGCCAGACTTCTCGACTTGTTCCTGATATTTAACGCGGATATCGGGAAGAGACCACTCAAGGTTGGCTGTCTTGTTTCCACTAGTCCAACTCTGCCGACTGGAGACGAAACGACTACCGTACTTGGACTTTAATTGAGCAACCAGCGTGTCGATATGATGGGCACGCAAACTGGTTTGCATTGAAACTCTCCCGACAGTTCCATCCTCTAGAATGTCGACATTAACGAAGCATTGGCGAGCTTTATCTTGAGCAACACCGAGCGCCACCAAGGCCGCGCCAAGCCCATCAATTTCAACTTTGGCATCACCGTAAGGTGAAATAATCCAAGATATATCGAACTTCGTTTCGTCAATACGGGCGCATGTCTGCCACCGCTCGTTGATCGGAACCTTGAAATCCGCTTCCGGATAGAGACAAAACGGAATGTTTGACGTCAACGTCCAATTTTCCACCCGACAATTATTTACATCCTGAACATTGTGCCATTTCTCGCCAAGGACGATACCCAAAGCAACAGGATCGACCTTGCTGCGTGCGCGTGCCTCTGCAACGAGCGCCGGGTATTTTTCCGAAGCACGCGCTTTCCGTTCCGAAGCACGCGCTTCCCGTTCCCGTGCCGTAGTGGCTTCCTGTAATTCTTCTGGGTAGGCGCGCCTAGAAAGGGTTTCAGGTCGAAGAAGGGGCCCGTGCAGACGCAACTCGGCGGCAGTGGGTGCCACATCTAGCAGTTCGACCTCCTTCACAAATTTCGTACCTCCACCAGTAGGCAAGACGATGGCGCGGCGCCCCCCAACCCGCATACCGACAATGAGGTCTGTCATAGTGAAGGAAGCAGACCTAGCCGGCGTTGGTATCAACTCGATGCCCATTTCCGGTCGAACACCACCATAGCTAAACCCTTTATAGACTTGCGGCAATGATTCGTATTGGTCGTAGAGCAATTGAGTGAGGCGCACACGAACCATCGAACCCGGCTCCGCAAGCGCGCCCGAACCCACTGCGAATTCGCGGCACTGCGCAGTATCCAGACAAACGTGCCATTCCCCACCCGCCGGCGTTTGCGCCAAAGAAGGTGCAATCACGAGCAGTAATGCTATAGGCAACAGCAAGCACCGTGTGACGATGGACACAGGAGCATGAATAAGATTACCAAGATTACATAGCGACATGATTTACTTTCGAAGGAATCGGGACAGACCACGTTTACACACGGCGCTCACGGCCATCAACCCGCCAACCGTCCAGAACAGCGTGATGTGCTGATGGAGGGAGAGTTTCATTTGCTCATCCACTTGCGCAGCAGGCGCTTTTTCAGGGACGCGCGCTCTTGCGGGCTACGCCCCTTGTGACTGGCAATGATATCCACCGTGGCGGCCCGGCGCTTCAAAGACCAGTAGGAACGGCCATCCTTGCCCATTGACCAGACGTTGCTGACCTGGTTTTCCAGCAAGGGAAGATGGGCACTCAGTGCGTCCGGCGAGGCGCTGGCCAGCGCCGTGCGCTCGCGGGTACGCCAGCGTTGGTGCCACAACTTTTTGTCCTCGCGCTCACTGCGGCAGGTGGTATAGCCCTCGATGGGCGTCTTGCGGCGGCTACGGCTCATGACTTCGGTGCTCCCTCGAATATTCAGGACTGATTCCATGCCTTGATGGTCAGCACCTGGCCGGATGGGCTGGATGTTCTCTGGTCAGTGCTGTGCAGTACCGAACAGAAAACGCGCGGGTTCGCCTCGCGAAAGCGGCTTACCATCTCCAACGGCATTTCGTTTCATGTCAAGCACGAGCGAAAGTCGCATGGGTAACTTTCCATTATCGAAACTCATTGCAATGGTAAGGGATCAAGAATGACGTTTCAAGAACCATTTCGACAGAACCATTTTCGAGAATCGCAATGCCTTGATTTCGCGTGCCGCGCCGACTGGCCGAGCGGTCTTGCTACAAACCCACCTGTTATGAGGATCGCCAGCATATCCTGCCGCCGGATTTGTTCGATAGGGTCATCAATGGGGTTACGCGCATCAACCAAAAAACCGCAGTTAACCGAAGACTTGTCGCACACCAACAGTGTTTTGGGCGGCCCGATACCGGCGATAGTCAGCTTGATCTGCTCGCACACGCAGCGCCAAACAGTCCCGTCCCGGTACACATTGGTAAGTTGTCCCCGTCACTCAATCCATGCTAGCCTGTGCCAAATATCTTAGACCATTTTTTTGAGATTAAGCTATGTCGGATCGTCGGTTGGACGGAACATATAATTCCCCATTGGTCGGCGGGCACGGCGAGCAACGTGCCGCCGGGGTGACGCCCGACGACGGTCGGTTCACCGCCGGACTTAAAGTGGAAAATTGGCGGCAAGGCTGGCCGCAACCTGCACCCCCACCTACATTCTCCAGCGGCAGCGATTCCTCAAGCGCAAGCGGCGGCGTCCTGTTCCTACTAGTAATCGGTTTTATCTTTGGTCCCCT
>JAYSOL010000132.1:0-2468 GCA_043723045.1 Gammaproteobacteria bacterium
GCCGATATCAACGGGCGTTCGGGCGAGAACGACACCCCGCTCATCCTGGCGGCCATGTACGGCCACACCGAGACCGCGCAACTGCTCATCGCCCATGGCGCCGACGTCAATGCACGCGAGGCCAACGGCATCACGGCACTGATGATGGCGGCGGACGGCGGCAATCTCACGCTGGTGCAGGACTTGCTGGCGCGCGGCGCGGAGGTGGATACCACCACCCTCGGCGGAGAATCCGCCCTGCTGCTGGCGGCGGATAAGGGTTATAAGGCCATCGTCCGACTGCTGCTGAATGCGGGCGCCATGACGCATCGCGACTACCAGCCCACCCAGGCCGTTACCTGAGCGCGCCGCTCATCCTGTAGTGTCATCGTCCGGGGAAGGAAAACCATCGGCATACTTGCCTATCCATTCGAGCGCCGCCTCCTGGCTGGTGAGGTGTCGACCCTCGTTCTCGAGCAGGGTTTTTTTATAGTGTTCGATATGACAGATCTGTTCCACCATGCGCGCACGGAACAGGTCCACTTGATCGAGGAATTCCACCCCGACGATGTAATGTCCATCGGTCTCGTGGCACCACACCACCTTGCCGAGGGCCTCGAACACCGGGCTGACCAGGGCGATACGCATGCGCACGATTTCCCCCTGCGTGTGCAACTGGCTGGCGCTGAAGGACAGTCCGCCGTGGCTCACATTGTGCAACGCGCGCGTGTCGCCGGTGTCGATCACCGCCGGCAGGATATCGATGGGGATGTCGGATGGATGTCGCAGGTAACTACGGGGACTTGTCACGGTGCAACCCTCTGCTGTTCACTGCACGTTAGCGGCCGCGGCGAAGCGCCGCACGATCTCGCCGGCCGGCTCGATGGAATCGATAGTGGCGACACTCTTACCCGCCTGCCAGTAATCCTTTTCGCCGGACTCATCCAGCGACGCGCGCCGCAACTGCCACAAAGAACGCAGCGCATACAGCGTACGCATCCAGTGCTTGGTGCGCCGGCCGCGCAGCATCCAGCGCGCCACCGGTCCGGCGCGCAGCCCCATGCGCTGCACGCTGGGCGTATTGATCACCGACACCGGTACGCCGGTGATGCGTTCGCTCAGCACGATATCCTGCTCCCCGGCGCCGACGATGGCGCGCTTGTAGACCGCGCTCGCGCGGCACTCCTGCGTGGCGATAAAGCGTGTACCCATCTGCACGCCGGCGTAACCCAGGCGTAGCGCCGCCACGAAATCCGCCGCGCCGCCGATGCCGCCGGCGCAGATCAGCGGCAGTCCATAACCGGCCAGCTCCGCGTGCAACTGCTGCGCGGATTTTGTCCCGGCATGACCGCCGGCGCGGTTATTCACGGCGATGAGTCCGTCCACGCCGCACTCCATGCCCTTGTCCGCCCATTTACGTTCCGTCACGTCGTGATACACCAGCCCGCCGACCGCGTGCACCCGCTGCACCACCCAGTCGGGCTTGCCGAGGGAGGTGACAATAAAACGTACGCCTTCCTCCAGGGCGATGTCCAGCCAGCGCGCCATTTTATCCTGATAGGACTTGGCGGATTTTTCGATCAGCACGTTCATGCCCACGGGCTTTGGGGTCAGGTCGCGTATCCTGCGCAGCCCCGCGCGGAAATCGTGTCCGTAGACATAGGTCATGGAGATCGGCTGGATGATGCCCATGCCGCCGGCGGCGGACACCGCCGCCACCAGTTCCGGGTTGCTGCAGGGATACATCGCCCCGCAGAGTATCGGCACCGCGATACCCACCTGACGGGTGAACGCGGTATCCAACAGTCCACGCGCGTCGGCGCTCATACCGGCCCCAGGCGCCAGCACACGCTGGCGCGCGCCACGACCTCGCCAGCGCCGTCGCGGATCTCGGCATGCACGAGAAATTCCTGCTCGGCGTCCACCACCTCGGGCACGACACAGACGCTCTCCGCCATCAGCGGTCCGCGCGCCTTCTTCAGATATTCCATGGACAGCCGCAGGACGATGCCGCGGGTGCGCGGCGACAGGCCGCTCAATACCGCGAGGCCACTGGTGACCTCCCCCAGGTTCGCCAGGGCGATGGCGTGCACCGAATTGAGATGGTTGCGCACCCGCCGGCGGTCGCGCAGACCGACGCGCACATAGCCGGGCCGCAGTTCATGGATCTGTGGCCGGATGGTCCCGGTGTAGGGCACGAACCAGCCGAGCAATCGACTGAACAACCAACGGCCACCGGGCAGCGGCGCCAGCCGCTCCCATAGCCGCAACAGCATCGTTCCCGGCGAGGAGCGCGATGCCGCCATCAGCAGTGGACCATAAACGGGATCATTGAAGTCAAGGGTATAGCATTCTGCCCGGCGCGCAAAGGCCATGGCAGGACGGAACGCCAATAGACGCGAACCAGCCAGCGCTCACGCAGTGCGTGGCATGTATGAAGAGCCATCTCGATGTAGGGTGCGCCCTGCGCACCGATCGACAAAGCGGTG
>JAYSOL010000133.1:0-9148 GCA_043723045.1 Gammaproteobacteria bacterium
ACTCACACTCTGCGTCGGCTGCGATCAAACCGCCAAGTCCCTCGCCCAATCGCACCTCTCCCGCACCGAGGTCGTGTCCCTGGCCGGCGACACTCTGCGCCTGCAGTATGCGGAAAACAAAGGTGCGTTCCTGAGCCTGGGGTCCACCCTGCCGCCGGCGTGGCGAGCGCTGATTTTCATCGCGGGGACAGCCGGGATAGTGGGGCTGCTGCTGGTGTATCTGCTGCTTGGCCCATCGACGTCGCGGCTGACGCTGGTCGCGTTGTCGCTGATCTGCGGCGGCGGGCTGAGCAACCTGATCGATCGTGTCATGCATGATGGTGCGGTGGTGGATTTTCTCAACCTGGGATATGCCGGGCTGCGCACCGGCATTTTCAATCCCGCGGATGTGGCGCTTACCCTCGGCGTGCTGCTGTTGTTGTATGACGGCATGCGCCGTAACCGGCCGCGCGTTTCGCCATGAGTCGACCGGCCGATAACTCAAGGACCAATTACGGGGGAGGCCTCCTTTCGTAGGTTGGGTTAGCCCGGAGGGCGTAACCCAACAAAACCCCGCCTTTGCTGCGGAAGCACCTTTGCTGTTCCACCTTAGTCTGCGACGAAATGTCGGGTTACGCTGCGCTAACCCGACCTACAAGACTAAATTGACACATGGGAAATAAATGGCAGGATATTCGGGAACACCGCTTGCGAAAAAGCTCGGCATCAAGCCGCAGTGCAAACTCTTTTTGTCCCATGCCCCGAAGAACTACTTGCAACTCGTGGCACCCCTACCGATTGGCGTAACCTTCGTGCCGCGCCTCACCCGCGATACCGACATTGTCCATCTGTTCTCGACCGACCAAGCAACGCTGAGCAAGGCATTGCCGTCCTTTCTTAAAACCCTGCGCCCCGACGCCATAATCTGGGTGTCGTGGCCGAAAAAGGCCTCTAAAGTGCCTACCGATATTACGGAAGACGTCATCCGCGCGGTGGCCCTGCCGCTTGGTCTGGTCGACATCAAAGTCTGCGCGGTGGATGACGTCTGGTCCGGTTTAAAATTGGTCGTACGAAAAGAAAACCGATAAGGGGACCTCAAAAAATTCGAAAATGTAGGGTGGATAATACCCAGAGGGCACGCGAGCGCAGCGTATCCACCAATCAGTATGATTTTGTTGGGTTCGCCGCTAGCGCGGCTCGCGTGCCCTCTGGGTATAACCCAACCTACATAAGCGTGCGCCCAGGGAGCGGGCCCGGCGGAATTCAGGCGGTCCAAAATTAGTCTTTGGTGCTTTACACGGAACCATGTCAATGTATCCACCTGCCCTCGTTATACCCCATCTACCAGGACACCCGGAAGACCGTGCCATGCCAGCAATCCATACAAAAACCCTATCGCTCCTGCTTCTCATCCTCTCCCTGACCACGGCCTGCGCCCACCCCTACATCGAGCCCACAGACGGGCCGCGGGCGACGCTACGATTCGTCTCGCTCAAGACCTCGGGACCCGGCGACGTCTTTGTACACGCCCTGACGGATGAAGACTGCAAGGCGCACACGCAACTGATAGCCGCCCTCGGCGGGCCCGCACCCACGCACCACCGCAAGCGCTTGGACATGCCATTGGGCGAGAAATATTCCGACCAGGATATGACGGAAGTCATGATTCATGCCGATCAACCCTTTGCCTTCGATTTCTATTGGTGGGCGGCTGACCTGACCTTCGGGATGAGAAATTGCAATGTCACCACCTCCTTCAGGCCCGTCGATGGCCATCAGTACGAGGCAACGTATACACTTGGTCGCGACGCCTGCTCCGTGGACGTCTTCGAAATTGTCAAAGAAGATAACGGTCAGCATCATCGCGAGATCGAGCTCAGCGCTATCCGGACAGGATCGCAATGCAAGTGGTGATGCGCGCTCCGCGGACCGCTCCTGGTTGACGCCCGCGGGCGTGCAGCTGATCAACGCACATCAGCGCAGTCTCGCGACCCTCTCGCCCAGGGGCAAACGGATCTTGATTGAACAGAGCCGATCACATGCTACCGAAAGAGCGGCCGGCCGTCGTCATTCAGGCCATACACGACGTGGTCGCCGTGATTCGTTGATAGTTATTTTTCTTCGATCCGGCCTCTGCGGAAATTCGCGCCAGTTGTCAAATCGCGCCAACTAGTTCAAGCTTTACGCGCCGTCGGGATTGACGGCGCATCCAACAAACTGAGGAGTGAATCCAGACATGCATACCTTTTCCCTGAAACACACCGGCTTCCTCGCGCTGTTACTGCTGACCCTCGGCTTCGCCGCCGCCCCCGTGGTCCATGCCGCCGACAAACAAGGTGTGGTTATCCAGGTGAGCGATAACGACCCCGCCAAATGGAATCTGGCACTCAACAACGCCAAGAACATCCAGAAAGACCTCGGCAAGGACAATGTCGATATCGAGATAGTCGCCTACGGTCCCGGCGTCAATATGCTGAAGAAAGACTCTGAAGTCGGCCCCCGCCTGGACGAGGTCACCCTGGGTGGCGTCGCGGTCAGCGCCTGCCAGAACACGATGAAGGCGCAGAAGCTGAGCGAAAAAAACATGCACGCAAGTGTCGCCTATGTGCCGGCGGGCGTGATCGAAATCATAAAGAAACAGAAGGCTGGCTGGGCGTACATCCGGCCGTAATACCGCGCTCGAAAGTAGTCGGAAAAGGGCGCTCCGTAAGCGCCCTTTTTTTGCAACATGATGAAGAGCATGGGCGTATCCAGGACGGCTGCCAGTAGCTGGAGATTGCTTCGCGCTACTCGCCATGACAACCAGCGAGGATGCTGTATAACGATCAGCCCGATGCAGATGGGGCCAGGCGGCCTTGAGCAGGTCGGCCGACTACATTGCCTTGGCACCGCCGCCTAGAGTATGGCTTCCACTGTTACCACTCGTTTTTTACTCTTCAATCCGCCGCACGCTGGCCGGATCGCTGCATCACCTTGTTGTACTGAGACCCCGAACCAGGCTTAGCGAGATTATCGTACCACTGCAAAAACTGCTCCGCCGGCAAGGGTTTACTCATGTGATACCCTTGTGCCGCATCGCAGCCCAAAGCCCTGAGTCGATCCCAGGCCTGCTGATTCTCCACCCCTTCGGCCACCACCTTGAGGCCCAGGTTATGCCCGAGATCGATAGTGGAGCGCACGATGACGGCGTCATTGCTGTCCTTGTGCATATCCATGACAAAGGATTTGTCGATCTTGATTTTCGCCACCAACAATTTCTTGAGGTAAGCCATGGATGAATAGCCCGTGCCAAAATCATCGATCGACACCTGTACGCCCATTTCGCTCAAGCGAGCGATATTCTCCATGGCGTGCAGGGGGTCTGTCATGATGGCGGTCTCCGTCACCTCGAGCTCCAGCATGTCTGCTGGCACCAGCGTTTCGCGTAACAAGCCGTCTACCTGGCCGGGAAAATCCGGATCCTGCAAATTGATCGCTGATATGTTCACGGCCACCGCCAAGGGCATGTCGATATCCAGCCATTGCTTGCACTGGCGTAGCGCCAGGTGCAGGACTTCCAGTGTCAGTGGCTTGATCAATCCACTTTCTTCCGCTAATGGAATAAAGTTGTCCGGAAAAATCAGGCCGTGTTGCGGGTGTTGCCAACGGACCAGGGCTTCGACGCCGATAACAGCGCCGCTGGCCAGATCGAACTTGGGCTGATAATGCAGCAGCAACTCTCCATTGGAGAGCGCCTGCCGCAATTCACCCTTGCGCGCGACGCGATCCGAACTGGAACGTTCAAGCTCGTCGTCATACATGACAATGTCCGATCCATTGCGTTTGGCGGCATACATGGCGGCATCGGCATGACGCGTCAAATCCTCGGCCGTGGCACCGTGATCGCTGTACATGGCTATCCCCATGCTCGCGCCTATCTCCAGCAACTTCCCCTCCAGCATCAGCGACTCGCGCACCGCCTGGTGTATACGTTGGGTCAGAAACTGCGCAGTCGCATGATCCGCCACATTCAACAGCAAAATCGCGAACTCGTCACCGCCCATACGCGCCACCGTGTCGGAATCGCGCAAGGCACGGCGCACCCGACTCGCCACTTCCTGCAGCACCAGGTCGCCGGCATGATGTCCCAGTGTATCGTTGATCTCTTTGAACAGATCGAGATCGACTGCCACCAGGGCGAACGATTTTTTCTCCCGGGCACTGATACGAATTGCCTGCTCCAGGCGGTCGGTAAACAGCGTTCTGTTGGGCAGCCGCGTCAAGGCGTCATGCAGCGCCTGATGCTCCAGCTCACTGTTGAGATTGACCAGTTCATTGGTACGCTGATGCACGCGCCGCTCCAGATCCTGATTGAGCGCAAGTATCTCCGCCTGCGCCTGGTGGTGCTGTTCATCCAGCTGTTTCAGCTGGGTGGACATTTCATTGAAGGCGTGTGCCGTTTGCGCGAGCTCATCGCCGCCACGGACATCGACGCGGTAGCCAAACTTTCCTTGCGCGATATACGCCGACGCCTCGCGCAATGCCCGCAGTTTGCGCGTTACGTATAGCCCAAGGACAAAGGCGAACAGAATGATCAGCGCGAGGTCCACGCCAACCAGCAGCAACGTGCGGTCGCGAGTCTGTGTGAGCAGGCCGGTGATGGCACTTACCGAAAAACCCAGTTCTATTTTTCCATACTGCCGTCCCGCTACGCTGATCTCGGCGGTTTTGTCGAACACACCGTCGCGCACGGTATCGAGGGACTGATCGGGAACAAACCGCCGGGCCAGAAATGCGGGATCGCCCGCTTCGGCCAACACCTGGCCGCCGCCGTAAATACGCGCATACACTATGCCGGGAGACGCTACAATTTCCCGCACGGCACTGTCCAAGGATCCCAGATCCGTGGACAGTACGGCCGCCTGGCTCGATGACGCGAAAAGATGCGCGGTCGTGGTGGAGCGCATGAGAAACTCCTCTTCGCTGGACACATGCAACGCGTGCAGACTATTCCATACCAGGATCACCAGCAGCATTCCCTGGATGGCGACCACGCCAAAAATAAGCTTGTAGCGAAATGACATGGTGTCCGCTATTTGTCCTTCGGTTCCGTACCGGATTGACCGATACGGACCTGCAACGCGCGGATATCGTCGTAGTCGCTGTCTTTGGCGGAAACGAACCCTTTGAACCCAGCTTCTTTAAGCAGCTGAGCGCCATTCGAATCATCCGCCATGGCCAGCAGGGCGGCCAGCACCCGCTGTACCACTACCTTGGGTACCCGCCGATGCACCGCTATCGGGTGCGGGGCATAGGGTCGTGATTTCCACAGGATGCGCAGTCGATCGCGCACCGCCGGGTC
Source organism: Gammaproteobacteria bacterium (assembly GCA_043723045.1). Lineage (GTDB taxonomy): Bacteria > Pseudomonadota > Gammaproteobacteria > Acidiferrobacterales > UBA6901 > JANNJF01. The sequence goes on from JAYSOL010000133.1 coordinate 5,321, forward strand.
GACCTGTTCGTAGGTTTTAAGGATACCGCCACCGGCAGGATACAGACCACGCGCCACGGTGCGGTAAACGCTTTCGTGGGACGCTACGTAACTTGGGGACTACACTCACACCCATCTGCTTGAGCAACAGCTGGGGCAGGGTGGTCGCGGCAAACGCCAGGGGGGAGGGGAAAGCCATGGTCGCACCATTCAGATCCTTCAGGCTTTTGGTTCCACTGTCTTTGGGGACGACCACAATACCGACCAGTAGGGTGTCTCTTTCCTTCACCCCCGAGCCGATCAGATACACCAACCACTTTCGTTTGATCTGCCCGTAGCCCGACAGCCTGATTTGCAGCACCACCTCGGCCCGGGTCGCACTCCCCAACCAGCGCAGGTCCTCATCGCTCAACCCGTCAGGGGGCAAGTGCGTCGCATAGACGTCCATGGCGGCACTGACCTCGGCGTTCGGCACTACAAGAAAACACGGACTGCTGGATAGCCGGTCCTCGACTCTGCGGGTCATATCCGCGGTGACTTGGCGCAGATGGCGTTGGATAACGACTTGTTCCTCGCCCTCCTCGGGTAACGCCGCGGGCTGACTGACGATTTCAGTCAATTTCCCGATCTGCGCCACGTTCTCCACCGGCAGGATGGCGATGCGGATTTTTTCGTGGGGCGAAACAGGAATGTTTTGCGACCAGCCAGCACAGCCCGTCAACCCCAGGCTGAGCAGCAGAGCGCCATATTGCCGCGAGATCGCACTCATGGCGTATCGCCGGTGCTCGGATCGGAACAGAGAGAGATCCCGCTCAGGCCTTGGGCAGCGTAACCCCGGTCTGCCCCTGGTACTTGCCGCCGCGGTCCTTATAAGAAATCTCACACACCTCGTCGGACTCGAAGAACAGCACCTGGGCGACACCTTCGTTGGCGTAGATCTTGGCCGGCAGTGGCGTGGTGTTGGAGAACTCCAGGGTCACATAACCCTCCCACTCCGGCTCGAAGGGGGTGACGTTGACGATGATGCCGCAGCGCGCGTACGTCGACTTGCCGAGGCAGATGGTCAGCACGTTGCGCGGGATGCGGAAGTACTCCACGGTGCGCGCCAGCGCGAAGGAGTTGGGGGGGATGATGCACACGTCGCTCTTCACGTCGACGAAGGAATTGGCGTCGAAGTTCTTCGGGTCGACGATGGTGCTGTTGATATTGGTGAAGAGTTTGAATTCGTCCGAGCAGCGGATGTCGTAGCCGTAGCTGGACGTGCCATAAGAGACGATGGGGCCCTTGTCGTTACGCTTGACCTGACCGGGCTCGAAGGGTTCGATCATGCCGGTTTCCCGCGCCATGCGCCGGATCCATTTATCTGACTTGATGCTCATAGCGGACTCATCGGAAAGCGCCGGAACGCGCGGGGGAAGTATAACGCAATCCCCCCGCGCGTCGCACGGGAATGGCTCAGGTATTTTGAATGACGATATTAGGGAACTTGGAACTGAAGTCCTTCTTCTGCTGCGACAGCTTGGCCGCGATGCGGCGCGCGATGTCACGGTAGATACCGCTCAGGCGGCCATCCGGATCGGCCACCACCGTGGGCTTACCGTTGTCGGTCTGCTCGCGGATGCTGATGTCGAGCGGGATGCTGCCGAGGAAGTCCACACCGTACTGTTCGGCCATGCGCAGACCGCCGCCGTCGCCGAAGATGTGTTCTTCGTGACCGCACTTGGAGCAGATGTGGGTGCTCATGTTTTCCACCACGCCCAACACCGGGATCTCGACCTTCTCGAACATCTTGAGGCCCTTACGCGCGTCCAGCAGAGCGATATCCTGCGGCGTGGTAACGATAACCGCGCCCGTTACCGGCACCTTCTGCGCCAAGGTCAGCTGGATGTCGCCAGTGCCCGGCGGCAGGTCGATGATGAGGTAATCCAGATCTTTCCAATTGGTTTCCCGCAGCAGCTGCTCCAGGGCCTGGGTGACCATGGGACCGCGCCAGATCATGGGTGTCTCTTCGTCGATCAGATATCCGATGGACATGGACTGCAGGTGGTAGCTGACCACGGGCTCCATCTTCTTGCCGTCGGCGGATTCCGGCTTGGCGCTGGTGCCGAGCATGCGCGGCTGGCTCGGGCCGTAGATGTCCGCATCGAGGATGCCGACGCTGGCGCCTTCGACGGATAAGGCCAGGGCCAGGTTCACGGCGACGGTGGATTTACCCACGCCACCCTTGCCCGAGGCCACGGCGATGATGTTCTTCACACCTTCGATGGGCTTGACGCCCTTCTGCACACCGTGGGAGGCGACCTTGGAGGCGACGTTGATGGTCACGTCCTGGACGCCGGCGATGGCGCCGACTTTTTCCTTCAGCTTGGCCGTGAGGCTGGGGATATGGCCTTTGGCCGGAAAACCCAACAGCACGTCGATGACGACCTTGCCGCCATCGACTTTAATATTCTTTACCGATTTGGATGAGACCAGATCCTGTTCGAGATAGGGATCCACCACCTCTTTGAGGGCCGTCTCGACTTGCAACTGGGATACATCAGCCATCGAAAACTCTCCAGAACATGTGACTAAACAGGGGGAGGCAATGCTACACCGAGCGACTAAAAAAGTCATGTATTCGGCTTGACGTCAGCGACTTATCCCGCGGGGCAACTAGGGTTGAAGTCGCCAAAAAGTATACCGGCAGCTTTTGTAGGGTGGGCATCGCCCACCACGCGTGGCTGCGGTCGGCCCCGATGGTGGGCGATGCCCACCCTTGTATGATCGAAACCGTTCTAATGTTGGTTGGTAATGTCAGTACAATCACCCGATCACTGGGGAAGCCGTCCCACCCTGAAGACAGGCCTCACCGCCTGAGCTTGGATGTAGATAGGCTCCCCGCCCTATTCGCCGATACCGTGGAGTATCTCAGGCTTCGAGCCTGCATTCACAAGGTCGGTAGGCGTCTGTGCAGGGTCGGGGAACCCGTGATGATGTTACCTCACTTTAATCAAGGATAGCCATGACAACAAAAACAACCGTAGCGGTATTCGCCGGCATCGATGTAGGGGCCAAAGAGCTGGTCCTGGTGATCCGCAAAAACACCGTGTCCATGAAGGCGCAGACGTTTGACAACACCCCGGCAGAGCGGCGGCGGCTGGTGAAGCGGTTGTCCACGTTTCCCGGCATCACCGTGTGCCTGGAGGCCACCGGGGTGTATTCCTTCGATATCGCGCTGGCACTCACCGATGCCGGTCTGCGGGTGAACGTGCTCAATCCCAAGGCCTCGCACAACTTCGCCAAGGTGTTGCTGCGCAACAGCAAGACCGACGCGATCGACGCCGACACCCTGGCGCAGTATGCCGAGCGCATGCCCTATCAGGCCTGGTCGCGGCCGACCGACGCCGCCCTGAGGCTGCGCGCACTGGCCCGGCGCATCCATACGCTCACGCGCAACAAGGCGGCAGCCAAGAATCAGCGGCATGCACTGACCTTCAGCCCGGAGACCGCCAGCGCCGTCCTGCTCGACGTGGCGCTGTCCATCACGCAGCTGGAAGAACGTATTGCGCACCTCACCCAGGAGGCCATCGCCTTCATCCAGGCCCATCCCCTGCTGGCACGCCGCTATACCTTGCTGCGCACCGTCAAGGGTATCGGCGAGACCAGTGCCATCGCCCTGCTGGGCGAGTTGATGCTGCTGCCCCCGGGGCTCACCCATAAGCAATGGGTGAAGGCCGCCGGGCTCAATCCGCGCGAATTCACCTCGGGCACCAGTGTGAGTAAACGGGCGCGCCTGTCCAAGGCCGGCAACCGGTATATCCGCCAGGCGCTTTACATGCCCGCCTTGAGCGCCAAGACCCATGACCC
>JAYSOL010000134.1:0-1568 GCA_043723045.1 Gammaproteobacteria bacterium
CAGTTTTTCGCGCTCGGTTTCCAGATTGGTGAGCAGGCGGATTTCTTCCAGGGTATCGAGAGGCATGCCTTGCGCTTCCTCAACAAACATCACCACGCGGCGGTTGGCGGCATGTCGCTGCAACAGAAATACTTGCAGCATGTTATGCACTTGTAATTGTGATGTGCCCGGCATCACCGCCAGATGCAACTCAGCGGCGATGGCCAGCAGCACGTCGGCCGGGTCGATGCGTGGGGTGCTCAGATAGACGACATCGACGCTGGGCGGCAAACGTGTTTGCAGCATGCGGCACAACATGGTTTTGCCGCTGCCCACTTCGCCGACGACCTTGACAATTCCTTCGCCGTGCAGAATCGCGTATAGCAGCGCATCCAGCACATCGCCACGCTGGTTACCGGCATAAAACAATTGCGTGTCGGGCGTGATGCCAAACGGCGCGCGCTGCAAACCAAAATGTTCGTAATACACCGGCCACTCCCGCGATACCTTCGCCTGGGTATCGGCTCGATGCTGTAAATCACGAGGCAGTATTGCGCTTCACTTAAGAAACAACCCTAGTGTCAAATGCGCTCGGGACGGGGTGCGGCGAGTCAGTCAGACGGTCGCGAAAGTAAATAATAGGTAGGGGTCAGGGAATGACAGTTTTATTCTTGTGCGCGTATCAACGTGTCGCTAAGCTTTTGCGGTTCTTCGGTAGTTTTTTACAGAAAAATTCAGCTGCGTTAGCGGTTTGGATCACGCTGCTGTTTCCAAGCGCTGCATCCGCCGAGTCTCATTTTGTCGATCTCTACACCGGCACCTCCACCTACAGCATCCCTATCGTCACCCCGCCCGGCACCAACGGCATGGGGCCGAACCTCGCGCTTGAGTACAACAGCGAAAACGGTGATGGCTGGCTCGGCCGGGGCTGGGCTTTAACCGGCCTGGGGTCCATCGACCGGCACGGTCCCAACTTTACCTCCGCGCCGACTTACACGGCACGCGACACCTTTACCCTCAACCTGGGCGGCGGCATCGGTGGCGCGGAGCCGGGGAGCGGCACCAGACTCGTCTACACCGGTAAGGATTTGACCGGTGCGGCAGGCTACTACTACCGCACGCAGATCGAGAACTACCTGCGCATTGAGTACGTCAGCGCGTCGGACCACTGGGTGGTCACCGACAAAAACGGCACAAAATATTTCTTCGGCCGCAGCGCAAGCACGCGCAACAGCAACCCATATAACGTATTTAGTTGGAAGCTCGACAAGGTGCTCGACCCGCACGGTGTATTTTGGACTGTTTCCTATTCCTTGTTCTCCTCGGGCCAGATGCTGCCTTTGCAGATCGTTTACAGTCAGGGGGAGGCGGGTGCGGTGGGGCTCGCCTGTACGCCGACCAACCTCTTATCCTGCCGCAGCGTCGGATTCGGGTACGGCATTAGTAGTACCGCTAACAATTTAACCAGTTACAGCACCGGGAAGCCGATCACCCGTCTGATGGTGCTTGCTACGGTTGGCGTGTCTCTCGGCGGAAAGCCCGTACGCAGCTACCAGCTGGGTTACACCGCCCTTTCCGCCGCCGCGCCG
>JAYSOL010000135.1:0-1809 GCA_043723045.1 Gammaproteobacteria bacterium
CCTCACCACCGGACAGAACCTGCTCATTCCGGTATCGACCAGCAAACTTGCCGCCGTTCAGTCCGCCTACGTGAAGACAGTCGCCAGCGTGCGCGGCGATAGCGAGCGGATAAAGATTGTACACCGCGTGCGCTCCGGCGAGAGCCTGTGGAGCATCGCCAGAAGGTACAAGGTATACATCCACCAGCTGCGCGAATGGAACCTGCTCGAAACGGAAGACGCCCTGCGCCTCGGCCAGCGGCTGTTCATCTGGACCACACACAGCACAGGAACCTCGGCTACTGGCGACGCGCACCAGCCCGGTTGATAGCTCCCACGTTGTCAGAAACGCCCTCCCGCGAATACCGCGTGCGCGCAGGGCACACTTAGCGACTTGCGTTGCCTCACCGCCGCTGTTCCCGACGAGCCACCTCAACCCTCTCAGGAAACTGGGCTTCTTGAGCCACTCAGGGTGCCGACTTGAGCAGCGGGTCAGCCATCGTGTTTGAATATCGGAGCCAGAAATCCGGCATCCTCGAATCCCCATCCCCAAAGCGGTAAGCGCGAAGCCTGTCTGGCGATAACCAGGTTTTGTGACGGAATAATGTACAGTTTTTGTCCTCCCACACCCGCAGCCTTGATAATAAGGCCGGGCACATGTATTTCTTTCAGCTTGGCCGCCACGTTAGCGGCGCTACCGCCTTCGGAGTTTTTTCCTCCACTAACCGGCAGCCAGAACGTCAGCCCATAGCCTGGATTTGCCAGCGTGCCGTTGAAACATTCGGACAACAGATCCTTGTTCAGGATTTTCTTGTCCCCCCCACCGGCCGCCGTTGAGCATCAATTGTCCGTACTTGGCCCACTCCCGGGCCGTCAAAAATGCGCCGGCAGACATTTTAGGGTTGCCATCGGTGGTCATACGCCATGAATCAATTTGCAACCCGATCGGTGACAGCACGCGGCGTGTCAGATATTCCCGCGGGTTCTCCCCCGTGGTCACGAGCTTGCGCCGAATTACTTCACCGAATATCTGGAAAGGGAATGGACCATACTGGAACACCGTCCCCGGCGTGTGCAACATTCGCGCGCCGAGGGATTCGGCATACGTCGGGATCGAACCGGGAGTTTTGGGCTTGCCCGCGTCAATGCCGCTGGTCAAGTTAAGCAACTGACGAATCGTGATTTTCGATTTCCATGGGTCGGTTCGCCACTCGGCGATCGATTGTGAAACCGGTTCATCGAAGCTCAAAAGCTTGTCCTCGCTCGCCGCAACGGCAATGGCGCAGGAAAAACTCTTGGTGCCACTGTATAGGTTATGGGCATCGTCAGCGGTATGGCTTCCCGCGTAATCCTCAAATACGATTTGCCCATTTTTCATGACCACCATGGATAAACCGCGATGCGCGCGCGAGTAGCCAGCCGCCTGTCGATAGGCGGCTTGCTCCGTAAGCGATACTTTTGAGGGCACCGCGGTATCCGCCGATGCGCTGGGGTCATGCAGCCCAAGCAGGCATCCGAATACTGCAAGAAAAAAATCTCGCATCGGATGTCGTTCGGATTGCAGTGAGCGATTTCTGGTCATCATGTGCTCCTGCTTATATAAGGTTTGCGCAACAACTTTAATACAAACATGAATCGCCTCATTGGTTTGATTTCAACGCTTGTTGGCCGCCGAATGACAAAAGACAATATCCGGCCCCGGCTTTACACGAACGGCTATGGGCGTTTTTTCAGCAACTTGCTAAGGTCTTGTAAGGCGGAACGCAGCCCCTCTTCAATGACCGGGTGATAAAACGGCATCTCCAGCATCTGTGCGACGGTCATTTTGTT
>JAYSOL010000136.1:0-5785 GCA_043723045.1 Gammaproteobacteria bacterium
GGCGAGCTCGTCGGCGATGATGAAATAGTAGCCTGCAAATAGGATCGCCAGGCAGACCAGGCCGATGCCGGCGATTTTAATCGGCAAGGGCCAGCCGGAAATATTGTTGATATCGATACTTTTCAGGTCGTCGAGCGTCATGAACCGGCCTCGGGGGTTTTCTCGGTCTTGGTTTTTTGTTTGACCCGCAGCGTGAACTGGCTGACGCGTTCATTTCCCTTGGTCGAGATATTAATCACATCCAGATCGGGCTGAGCGAACCAATCGGAGGAATCGAGGTTGCGCATCAGCGCCGAAACGCGTGCGTTCGACTGGGCCATCCCGACAATGGTGAAACCCGCGCCGTCTTGTTTCAGGCTGGTGAGGTAAACGCCTTCCGGCAGCTTACGCACCAGATCATCGAACACGTGCACGATCTGGGTGCGCGCCGCCTGCAGTTGCTGGATCACCTGCATGCGGGCGATCAGCGCATCGCGCTGTTTCTTGAGCTCCTTGATCTGCTTGATCTGCTCATCGACCTTGACGATTTCCGCGTTAAGAAACTCGTTGCGCTTGCCCTGGTTCTCGATCTTGGTCGTGACATGCAGGTGCGCGTAGAACAGGACCAGCAGCATCAACATGCCGGCGCCGACGCCGATACTCAGCAGCTGGCGGTCCTGCTCCTTCTGACGTATCTCGCGCCACGGCAGTAGATTCAGACGTGTCATCATAGGTCGAACCCCCGCATCGCCAGGCCGCAGGTGATCATGAGCGATGGCGCGTCGTTGCTGAGCAGCTGCGGCTTGATGCGCGAGGCCAAGGACATGCTGGCAAACGGATTGGCGATGGCGGTCGGCACACCGATGCGCGCCGCCACCAGCTCATCGATACCCGGAATCTGGGCGCAACCGCCGGCCAGCAACACCTGGTCGACGCTGTTGTACGGGCTGGACGAATAGAAGAACTGCAGCGCGCGCATCACTTCCTGGCACATGGCCTCCATGAACGGCCGCAGCACGTCGGTCTGGTAGTTGTCCGGCAGACCGCCCTGCTTCTTGGCGAGCCCGGCCTCCTCGTAGGACAACCCGTAACGCCGCTGGATTTCCTCCGTCAGCTGGCGCCCGCCGAAGGTATGGTCGCGGGTATAGACCGAACGGTTATTGTGCATGACGTTGATGTTGGTGGTGGTGGCGCCGACATCCACCAGGGCGATGGTTTTTTCCATGCCGCCCCCGGGCATGTGCTGGGCAATGAGGGAATAGGCGTTTTCCATGGCGTAGGTTTCAATATCGATGATCGTGGGAATCAAGCCCGCCCCCTGGGTCACCGCGAGATAGTCCTCGACGATCTCCTTGCGACACGCGGCGATCAGCACACTCACCTGCTCCGCGCCGCTCTCGGCCGCTCCGATCACCTGAAAATCCAGATTCACTTCGTCCAGGGGATACGGTATGTAGCGGTCCGCCTCCATCTCGATCTGCATCTGCATGTCGCGGTCCGTGAGACCCGCGGGCATATTGATGAGCTTGCTGATGACGTGCGATCCCGCCACCGCCACCGCCACGTTTTTATATCGACTGCCGGAACGCTTGAAGGCGCGCTGCATGGTTTGCGCGACTTGATCGACTTCGGTGATGGTATGCTCGACCACGGCGTTCTGCGGCAACGGCTCCACCGCATAGCGTTCCACCCGGAAATGCTCCCCGGATTTACTTAGCTCTAGAATCTTGATGGAAGAGGCACTGATATCGACACCAATCAGCGGCTGCCTTTTTTTAGCCAAAAGTTGACTTAAGCCGGCCAATTTTTTCTCTCTTTTTCCAGTAAGTTAGACTGGATACGTGTAAGTTTGCATTAAATACTACCCCCAAATATAGACGATGACAAACGAAAATGACAAATTTCTATTGGGCCGATGGGGATTACGTTTTATACTCGTTGCCCGATTCCCTGCCTAACCACTTACAAGGTAGCAAACGTTTCAGCCCCCATGAGCACCCCTGGAAGTCCTTTTACCAAGCCCACCCTATCCGCCCATCTCCCGCGCAAGCCCTGGCAACTTTTGCTGATCGCCTTGTTCGGGCTGTTCGTGACCGGCGTGATCTTTACCGCCCTGGTGGCCCTGATCCTGACGCCTACCCTGCCGTCCCTGGACACCTTAAGCGACAGCCACCTTAAGGTCCCCATGCGGGTGTACACCGCGGAAGGCATCCTGATTGCGGAGTTCGGTGAGGAAAAGCGCATACCGGTGACTATAGACCAAGTGCCGGAACCGCTGATTCACGCCATCCTGGCGGCGGAGGATGACTCTTTCTATTACCACCAGGGTGTGGATTTTCAGGGCATTTTGCGCGCCGCCCTGGCGAATTTCCGCTCCGGCGGACGCAACGAAGGCGCCAGCACCATCACCATGCAGGTGGCGCGCAATTACTTTCTCAGTCCGGAAAAAACCTATACCCGCAAGCTGAAAGAGATCCTGCTGGCGTTCAAAATCGAACGCGAGCTGTCGAAAAACGAAATCCTCGAGCTCTACCTCAACAAGATATTCCTCGGCAATCGCGCCTATGGGTTTGCCGCGGCGGCCCAGGTCTATTACGGCAAGGCGCTGCCCGAACTGACGCTGCCGGAAATGGCCATGCTGGCCGGCCTGCCCAAGGCGCCCTCGCGCAACAACCCCCTGGCCAACCCGGAGAGCGCCCAGGACCGGCGGAATTACGTCCTGCGTCGCATGCTCAAGCTGCATTACATCGATGCCGCCAGTTATACAGAAGCGATCAACACCCCCCTGGCCGCCAGCAAACACATCGTGCGGTTTAATGTGGATGCCCCGTTTATTGCCGAAATGGCGCGCCAATACATGTACCAGTCCTATTCCGAAAACAGCTATGCCGAGGGCTATAACATCTACACCACCATCCGCGCCAAGGACCAGCAGGCCGCGGACCAGGCCCTGCGTCAGGGACTGCTGGCCTACGACCGGCGGCATGGCTATCGCGGCCCCGTGGGACGGGAAAAACTGGCGGACCCACCGGTGCCGGCCCGCCTGGATGAACTGCTGAAAGACTATCCCACGGTCGGCCCTCTGTTGCCAGGCATCGTGGTCGGCATCGAGGAAAAGGCCGCCCAGGTGTACCTGCAGGACGGCGCCACGGTGACGGTGGACTGGCCGGGCCTAAGCTGGGCCCAAGCCTATATCAGCGAGGATGCCCAGGGGGGTACACCCAAGGCGGCCCGCGACGTGCTGCGCCGGGGAGACATCATCTATCTCGAACAGGTCAAGGAAGGCGAATGGTGGCTGGCCCAGGTCCCGCGGATCGCCGGTGCCCTGGTGTCCCTCAACCCCAAGGATGGCGCTATCCTCGCCCTCACCAGCGGTTTCGATTTCTATCAGCAAAGCAAATTCAACCGCGCCCTGCAGGCGGAACGGCAGCCGGGCTCCGGGTTCAAACCCTTCGTTTATTCGGCGGCGCTGGAAAAAGGCTTCACGCCGGCGAGCCTGATCAGTGGCGCGCCCATCGTGGTGGAGGACGTGAGCCTGGAGGATGAATGGCGGCCGGAGGACTACAGCAAGCAGTTCTATGGCCCCACCCGTCTGCGCAAGGCGCTGACCCTGTCGCTCAATCTGGTGGCGGTGCGCCTGTTGCGTGCCATCGGACCCGACTATGCCGTGGACTACATGACGCGCTTTGGTTTCGATGCGACCAAGCTGCCGCGTAATCTGTCCCTGGTGCTGGGCACCGCCTCGGTCACGCCGCTGCAAATGGCCTCGGCGTTTTCCATCTTCGCCAATGGCGGTTATCGCGTGGAGCCGTATTTCATCTCGCGCATCGAGGACGCCAACCATAACATCCTGGAAATGGCCAACCCGGCCCTGGCCTGTGGTTTACCCGGATCGACCGTGAAATCAGGCTGTGTCGATCTGAGTCGCGTTGAAACGACGCCCACCACCACACCGACCCCCTCACCGGCGCCCACCACCGTGTCCACGCCCGGCAAGCCGGACGCGGCGAAACCGGCAGCCCCGCACTACGCCCCGCGGGTGATTACCCCGCAAAATGCCTTCCTCATGACCAGCATCCTGCGCGACGTCGTCAGCGCCGGTACCGGCACCGGCGCCATGGTGCTTGGGCGCCACGACCTGGCGGGCAAGACCGGCACCACCAACGATCATCGCGACGCCTGGTTCAACGGCTTCAACGCCGACGTGGTCACCACCGCCTGGATAGGCTTCGATCAGCCCACGCCCCTGGGACGGGGCGAAGTCGGTGGACGCGCCGCCCTGCCCATCTGGGTCGATTACATGCGCGTCGTTCTGGACGGCGTGCCGGAACAACCGCTGCTGAGGCCCTCCGGTATCATCACCGCCATCATCAACCGTGAAACCGGCAAGCTCACCACGGAAGACGATCCCGACGGCATGCCGGAATATTTCGTCAGCGGCACCCAACCGACGGAGAGCAGCGGCCCGGCGGGCGCACCGGCCAGCGGAGGGAGTACCGAAAACGTCCGCGACGGTCTGTTCTGATGTCGCCCAAACCCGGTCCCCGCCCGCGGCGCCCGAGCAAACGCTCCCACAGCGAACATGCCGGCGGCCGCGGCGTCGAACAGCTGCGCCTACGCCTCTGCACCGAAGCGGCACGCATCATGGCGGAGGAGGGTGTGCAGGACTTTCAGACCGCCAAACGCAAGGCGGCCAACCGTCTGAATCAGCCGGACATGAAACACCTGCCGTCCAATCAGGAAATCGAGGACGCCCTCACCCAGCATCTGCAGCTGTTCCATGCCCAGGACCTGTCCCACACCCTGCGCAAACTCCGCACCCTGGCGTTAAACGCCATGGGCCTGCTGGAAACCTTCGAACCGCGCCTGGTGGGGGCGGTGTTGAGCGGCAATGTCACCGCCTATTCCGAGGTCCACCTGCATGTGGCGGCGGACACCCCGGAGGACGTGGGCTTTCTGCTGCAGGCACACCACATCCCCTATGCCGTGGCCAGTCGCCACGTGCGCTACGGCGGCGGGCGGCATGAAAATCTGCCCGCCTACCGTTTTCTGGCCGACGGCACGACCATTGAACTCGCCGTGTTCACTCGCCATGGGGCGCGCGAGGCACCTCTGAGTCCGGTGGACGGCAAACCCATGCGGCGGGTGAGCCGGAAAGAGCTGGGGCAGCTGCTGGGGCTTCCGCCCACGGCGTGAGGAGACACGTCGTCGCCCGCCTGGGCTATTCCGCACTGAACCCCCAATCTACCCGTCCTTGCCAAGAATATCGGAATCAACTACAGTAAAACTTACAAGTGGTTAGTGCTATTTTCTAAACTTGCGCATGAACTAAGCTGGCAAAGTCGTCCGCTTGGCTGGTTTGTGGGGAGTTATGGACTACCCTTCAGAGACAAACCGCTGTTGCCCTGTTGGCAGCATGGTAAACCGAATAACGTGAAGCAAAACCGGTGGGAGCGCCGCTGCAAATGAATAAGACCAATGTTCTTCACAAGCTCATCATGCTGGCACTGCCGGTACTGCTGCTGGCCGGTTGTGGTAGCGGCAATTCGGCACCCATCGGCGCCACCATCTTGATCTCTCCGGACAAAATCAACGCGGCTGGGTTAGGCACAAACCTCTTTGACTTTACAACGGAGACCATACTCTACACCCCCTACACAGTTACGGTATTGGGATCCAATGGCCGACCCATCGCCAATGTCGACGTCAACTACTCATTAGACTTCACGATAGAAACAGCCTCAGCCGGTGCTGAGGCACAACGCCTTTATTTAGGTCCCGCCACCGGAACCGTTGAACCGCCCAA
>JAYSOL010000137.1:0-6475 GCA_043723045.1 Gammaproteobacteria bacterium
ATCCACACGCCCAGTTCATCGTCGCCGTTTTTCCAGAACGGTTTCCAGTGATAGGTACTGCCGATCTGCTCTTGTATGCGCAGGCGTGCCGTCGGGTCGCGGGTCTGGTCGCGCCGCACCCAGACGATATAGCGCACCTTGTTAAGGTCCAGCCACCCCAGGGCATCCGTCAGTGTGCCGCGATATAAGGCGCGGGCCTGTTCCGCGTTGGTGGTTATAAAGGTCGGGTTACCACGCCATTGCCCCTCGTGATTGGGCCAGCCCATGGCCGCGGGCTTGCCGGCGAACAAGGCCATGGCGGAGGTCGGCGTGTACGCGCCCTCGGCACCCAGACCTTCGAGCACCACACCCTGCGGCGCCACCGTCAGCCAGCGGAGTATCTGTCTGTCCACCTGATCCTGCGTCAGCCAGTGGTGACCGGTGAGTTTACCCATGGCGCTCTTGTCGCTATAAATCCAATAGGCCGCCATATCGATACTGAAAGTGGACACCAGCAGCAAAACCGCCACCGTCGTCCAGCGCCACCAGCGTCCGGCGCCGAGCAATATCGATCCGACGCCGAGCAGAATCGCCGGGTAGATCCACGACCACCACTTGAGTGTCGAGTTGAAGCGATTGTATTGACCCCCCATGGGATCATCGGCATAGAACAATTCACTGGCCAGCAACAAGCCGGCCAACAACGTGACCAGCAACAGATTGAAGCGCGAGCGATGCATCTGCCAGGCGCCGAGCCCCAGCAACACCAGCGCCGGCCAATGGATGGCCACGAATCGATCCAGCGGTGTGTGGTCCACCGGCGCCACCCAGGTGATCGGTGCCACCAGCGCCTGCATGGCAAACTGACTAATGAATGGATAGGCCAGGGCCAGCGTTGCGCCACCGCCCAGCAGCAAGGCCGGCCAATCCGGTGGCGCGCGGCGCGCATAACGGTAGATCACCCAGGCCAACAGCAAGGCGGCCTGTAGCGGGAAGACCCAGGTGTTGGTGATGAGCGTCAGCGGGACCGTAGCGGCGAGCACCGCCTGCAGCGTGCGAGGTGCTGTGTTGTCTTCGGCCACGCCGACCTGGGCGGCCACCAGTTTCGGCGCCTCGAGCAGCGCAAGGCAGGCCAGCGCTAGAAACATTAATAGAAATCCCCCCTGCGGGGCGTGGTATTCCCCTTGGAAGGTGAGGTAGCCGATGGTCTCGAGGGGCAGGTCGCGCGCCTGGGAATCGGGGCTGGCCGGGGTCGGCGTCGCGGGTTTAGTAAAGAGCGCGCGGGTGAGTGTATTGTCTTTGAGTTCCGCATCGAACATGCCGGCAAAGCGTACGTTGGCCCAGATGTTGGTGGTGGCGGCAAAGGCCCGGTCACTACCGGCCTTGGTTTGATCCAGAATAAAGTGGGTGAGCGGTGCGATGCCGGTGCCACCCAACATGATGGCGTACACCAGCAGGACCCGTGGCCAGCGCGGCGCTTCGATCCGTCCCGCCACGAACCAGGCCAGACTGCCCAGCATCGACAGCAGGGCCACCGTTGCCAGATTCATGGCGTAACCCGGTGTCAGGCCCAGGACGCGCCCGAGCAGCGCGGCGCCATACTGCTGAAAGGTGTAATAGAAGTTCAGGCGGTGATCCGGCAGCCAGTAATCCGGCGGCGGCAGGGTGACGCCGGACATATAACTGGAAATAAAGGCCAGGTCCGTCAACTGCTCGGCATGGGCGTCGATGTTCGGAAAGGAGAATTTCCAAAACAAGGCGCCGGCAAACATCAGCACGAACACCAGCTCCTGCCGCCACAGACCGGCCGTGAGTTCGCGGCGTTGTCGATAGATGGCCACCAATGAAAGCGCGCTGCTGAGGGGCCATAACCAGGTGAGGCTGCCCAGACCGATAAAGTGTTCGACAAAGAACCACAGCAGGCAGAAACCCAGCACCCCCACCACCTTGGCGAGGGGGTAATACGGCAACCACGGCCGCAACAACAGGGCCAGGCCGGCGAGATTCACCAGCAGCAGCAGGACCGTGAGGCACAAAAAAATCAGACTCATTAACTTCCTCTTTTTGTAGTGCGCCGCCGTGTCCGGGCCACCGATTCTAATCGGCCTGCCGCCAGGGGGAAAGGGTGGTGTACAGGACCAACCACCAGGGAACCCCTGAACAAGTCCCCTCTCCCCCGTGTACTTCGGGGGAGAGGGTTAGGGTGAGGGGGATGATCAGCGATTTTTCCCTCACCCTGTCCCTCTCCCTAAGGGAGAGGGAACGTAGCCTGATAGTTTTTGCCACTTGTTCAGAGGTTCCGTAGCGCCCGAAATAAGGCTCTTAGGTAGGGCACTGCACATTTTAGACCCTTCAATCGGTGTCACCACGGTGGGCGGGATGTCCACCCTACAGCGACAACCGCCGGGTTATGCGGCATTATTCAAGGTATTATGTTGAACGTCCCTTTAAGGTGCAGCGCCCTGCCTAAGGGCCATTATAAAGGTGCAGCGCCCTGCCTAAGGGCCATTATTCCGGTGAGCCTGTGACCCACACTGCGCAAAACCAACCGATGATCGATGTGGCGGTGGCGGTGCTGCAACGCGCCGACGGCTGCGTGCTGCTGGCGCTGCGTCCGCGCGGCAAACCGTCCGAAGGCTACTGGGAATTTCCCGGTGGCAAGATCGAGACCGGCGAGGACGCACTGCACGCCCTGGCGCGCGAGCTGCATGAGGAAATCGGCATCGAGATCGAGCGCGCGTTTCCCTGGTTGACCCGCGAGCACACCTATCCGGACAGGCACGTACGCCTGCATTTTTACCGCGTGACCGACTGGCACGGCGAGCCGCATGGACGCGAAGGCCAGCACCTGTCGTGGCAGGACCCGCAGGCGCTCACGGTCGGACCGTTGTTGCCGGCCAACGACAAAGTGCTGGGTGCGTTACGTCTGCCGCCGCTGTATGCCATCAGCCATGCCGCGAAGTATGGCGTCAGCGAATTCATGCAGCGTCTTGCGACCGCATTGGCGAACGGTGTGCGCCTGATCCAGGTGCGCGAGCCCGACATGCCGCCGGGTGAGTTCGCGCAGTTCGCCCGGGATGTGGTAGCGGCGGCGCACGCCCAGGGCGCCAAGGTGTTGATCAGCCGCGACGCGGAACTTGCGCGCCGCGTCGGCGCCGACGGTGTGCACGTCAGCGCCAGGCAGTTGTTGCAGCTGCAACAAGCGCCGGACACGCCAGTATGGGCCGCCTCCTGCCATGACGCGCACGAGTTGGCGCGCGCCGCCGAACTCGGCGCCGATTTCGTCGTGCTGTCGCAGGTATTGCCGACCGCCACTCACCCGGGGGTCGCAGGCATCGGCTGGGAGAAATTTGCGCTACTGGTGCAGGGCTATCCTGTGCCGGTGTTCGCTCTCGGCGGTATGCGGCGCGAGTCCCTGGAGACCGCCATGCGCCATGGCGCACACGGCATCGGTTTGCTGGGTGGTATCTGGTAGCAGCAATATCCGCCTACGGATGGGGCAAGGGGCCAGGTACCGTAGGGTGGGTATCGCCCACCACGTGCGCGAATGTTGGCACCCCTGGTGGGCGATGCCCACCCTACAAAGGCTTTTCCCTATACGTTGTAGAAAGAACGCAGCACCACACTAGCTGGTGTCCGCCGCGGCCGACCGATACAATCGTTGCAGTTCTCACGAGACACGCAAGCATGCAGCCACAACGCCTGACCCTCACACGACCCGACGATTGGCACCTGCACTTGCGGGACGGCGCCCACATGGAGGCGGTATTGGCCGATAGCGCGCGCCGATTCGCCCGCGCCATCGTCATGCCTAACCTGAAGCCGCCGGTGACCACCACCCAGCAGGCGCAAGCCTATCGCACACGCATCCTCGCGGCGCTGCCGTCGGGCATGCGTTTCGAGCCGCTCATGACCCTGTATCTCACCGACCGTACGCCCGCGGCGGAGATCGTGGCGGCGCGCGCCAGCGGTGTTGTGCATGCGATCAAATATTATCCGGCGGGCGCCACGACCCATTCCGACAGCGGTGTAACCGATCTCAAGCGTTGTTACCCGACCTTCGAGGCCATGCAAAAGCTCGAGATGCCGCTGCTGGTGCACGGCGAGGTCACCGACCCGGAGGTGGATGTCTTCGATCGCGAGGCCGTGTTCATCGAGCGCGTGTTGATGCCTTTACGCCGCGACTTTCCCGAACTGCGTGTGGTGTTCGAGCACATCACCACGCGCCAGGCGGTCGACTATGTGTGTTCCGCCGATACACGCCTGGCCGCGACCATTACCGCCCATCACCTGCTGCTCAACCGTAACGCCATGTTTCGCGGCGGCCTGCGCCCGCATCATTATTGCCTGCCGCTGCTAAAGCGCGAGGAACACCGGCGCGCGCTGCTGACGGCGGCGGTGAGCGGCGACCCGCGGTTTTTTCTCGGCACCGACAGCGCACCGCATGCGCGCGATACCAAGGAGACCGGATGTGGCTGTGCCGGCATTTACACCGCACATGCCGCACTGGAGCTGTACGCCGAGGCCTTCGAGTCCGTCGGCGCGCTCGACCGGCTCGAGGCCTTCGCCAGTCATTTTGGTGCGGATTTTTATCGTCTGGCGCGTAACCAAGATTCGCTTACGCTGGTGAAGAAATCCTGGTTGGTGCCGAGCGAGCTTGAGTTCGACAGCGGCGTGCTGGTGCCGCTGCGTGCCGGTGAATCGGTTGGGTGGATGTTGAATTCCGCAGCCGATTAATCACTTAAGGCGGGTATTTAAGTGAGGGTATTCCGGCGATGTCGTCTGGCCGCAGCATTAACGCGTGTTGAGACGGATGTCGGTGCGGCGATTGAGCCGCCGTCCTTCATTGCTGGTGTTGGCGGCGATGGGTTTATCCGGACCAAAGCCGATGGCCGTGATCAGATCGGCGCTCAGACCGCCGTTATTGACGATGTAGGCCTTCACCGCGTCGGCGCGCTCGTGCGACAGTACTTGATTCACCGCCGACGTACCCGTGGTATCGGTATGACCTTCAACCACCATTTTGCTGGCGTCGATGACGCGGGCCGCCTGCATGACCTTGGTCAGCAGCGGGTAGTGCTCGGGTAGTATGTACGCCTGGCCGACCTCGAAATTGAGTCCTTTAAGGCGGATCAGCATGTCATTTCCCTGACGGTAGACATCCGCCTCCGCGTTACCGAACATCTGGCGCACCCGTTCGAAGCGCGCCGCCTGCTCTCTTTCCGCCTTGAGTAGCGTGGCGACCTGCTGTTCCCCGGCGCTGGTTTTGGCGATCCGCGTCTGGTATTCGGTTTCGCGCTTGAGCACATCCATCATTTCCTGGCGACGTTCTTCCTGCACACGGCTGAGCTCGGTGTTTAAGAAGGCCTGGTTGTCCATCAGGGCACGGGCGCGTTGTTCGAGCGCTTCAAACCGCTGGGCCAAGGTCTGAACCGGTTTGGTCTCGTCGTCCGTGGTAACGATGGTGTCGATCTTGCCGAGGGCGCCTTCCACATAACGCACGCGCTCCTCGATGCTGAGGCGTTCCCAGTCCCGCACCTGCTGCAGCACGACCTGCAGATGCTGGGCGCGGTGCAGGGTATCGCCTGCCATGCCCTGGATCTCGTGCGTGGCCTTGGGATTTTGAGTAATGAAGGTGTCCGTGGCCACGAGGCTGTCCTCGGCCTCCTTGAGCGTGCGCGGTGCATACCGCTTGGCGCCGGCACGTACGGCGAGGTCGTTCAGACGGCGCGCCTCGCCCAGCGTGTGTTGTTTAATGGCGCGCGACTCCAGGTCGCGGTAGGTCTGTATGACGTTTTTGCTGTCCTTGCGCGCGCTGGAGAGGTTCTCGCCTTCGATGTCCTCGGTCAGGCCACGGAAGCTGCGCTCCGCCGTGACAAAGTCATCAGCATACAGATCGGCGGCGCCGGCGCTGATGGCGTCCCTGCGCGCCTGATACGGTTCACTCAGCTCCTTGCGCGCGATGCCGGCAAAACGCTTGGCCTGAGTCAACTCCGCATTACCCCGCGCCACGGCCTTGAGCATGGCGCCAATCTCGCCGCCTTGAGCGCGCACGGTGGCCGCTTCGGTGGCGCTGGCATCGGCGCGTGCGAACCAGGTGGGGGAGAACAGGTGCACTTCGTTCTGGCGTGCCGCATCAAGCGAGGTTTTGAGCGACTTGATTTGGGCAACAGGCTCGGCGCCGAGGTCGATGGGTTTGACTTCGAGCGTCGGTGCGCAGGCACTCAACACCAACAACAACAACCAGAGCAATCCCGGCAGACGTAAGTACGTTAAGCGACCCATTGCATCCTCCTGATGATATGACAGTGCGGATTTAGGACGCGGACATGTCTATTGTCGTGCTGTGAACCACGGGACGTATGATACCACATACTCGGTATGGTCAATGGCGGCGCGACAGTCTTGTAGGTCGGGTTCCCCCATGGCCCATAAATGAGGGCCACATTGCGGGGACAAGAGCGCAGCGTAACCCGACATTGCGTCGCAGACCAAG
>JAYSOL010000138.1:0-6142 GCA_043723045.1 Gammaproteobacteria bacterium
GCCAGGAACTGGTGAAGCGCATGCGTGAGTTGATACCGCGCCAGATGTTCGATGTCGCCATCCAGGCGGCCATCGGTGCACGCATCATTGCGCGCGAAACCGTGAAGGCGTTGCGCAAGAATGTCACCGCCAAATGCTATGGCGGTGACGCGTCGCGCAAACGCAAATTGCTGGAAAAACAAAAGGCCGGTAAAAAACGCATGAAGCAAGTCGGTTCTGTCGAAATTCCGCAAGAGGCGTTTCTTGCGGTCCTACGCGTAGACGAGAAATAACCTTATGGATTTCGCTCTCATCATGTTGTTGGCATTGGGCGTCACCGGCCTTATCTGGGCGGCAGACGCGATATTCGCTAAACCGGCGCGCACCCGTGCGGCGCAGCAGAAGACCAAGGCGGGTGCGTCGGCGGATGAGGTTGCACACGCTTACAAAGAGTCGCTGCTGGTGGAGTACGCGCGCGCATTTTTCCCGGTGATCCTGGTGGTGTTCCTGTTCCGATCCTTCCTGGTCGAACCGTTCCGCATACCGTCCGGCTCCATGATACCCAGCCTGCTGATCGGCGATTTCATACTTGTGAATAAGTTCACCTACGGAATACGCTTGCCCGTGCTGAATAAGAAGGTCCTCGACATCGGCCAGCCTAAGCATGGCGATGTCATGGTCTTCCGCTTTCCCGGCGACCCATCGCAGAACTTCATCAAGCGCGTGATCGGCCTGCCCGGCGATCGCGTGGTGTATAAAGACAAGAAGCTTTATATCAACGATGTGCTCATGGAACAGTCCGTGCTGGATGACTATAGTTACAGTGAAGGCAAAGACAGCCAAGGCAACGATCTGCAGATCACCTCCAGGCACACACAGGAGAGTCTCGACGGGATCAAGCACAGCATCCTGCTGAGCGAAGGGCCGGATCAGATGCCCAAGGATCTTATCGTCCCGGAGCACCAGTATTTCGTCATGGGCGACAACCGTGATCGCAGCAACGACAGCCGTTACTGGGGTACCGTGCCGGAGCAGAACATCGTCGGCAAGGCGTTTTTGATCTGGTTCAGCTGGGACATCACGAAAGGCGGACCTGTGAGCTGGAGCCGGATCGGCAATTCGGTGCACTAACCACACACCCATTCCACCCTCGGAGGAAAAAAGATGCACTACCGGCACAAGCAGAGCGGCGTAACCTTTTGGGGTTTTGCCATGGTCGCGTTCCTGATCGCATTCTTCACCTTGCTGACGCTTAAATTGGTGCCACCGTATATCGAGAACGCCAAGGTCAAGACCGCCCTGGAGAACGTGGTCAAGCAGCCGAACGCGGCCAACATGACCAAGGTGGAAATCGTCGACGCCCTGCAGCGCCGGTTTGACGTGGATGACGTCTCGCGCACCAACCTGAAAACCGATCTTACCATCACCAAATCGGCGGATGGTCGTGCCACGAAGTTGCGCATCGCCTACGAAGTTAAGATTCCCCTTGCCTATAACATCAGTGCGCTGCTCACCTTCGACGAGAACGCCGAGGCCCGTTGACGTTGTCAAACCGACACGCCGAGCTCGAGCGAGGACTGGCCTATACCTTCCGCGACGAGGATCTTCTGCGCCGGGCCCTGACGCATCGCAGTAAAGGTGCAAGCAACTACGAGCGCCTCGAATTTCTCGGCGACAGTGTTCTCAGTTTTGTCATTGCCGCGGCGCTGTATGAACATTATTCCGATCTGACGGAGGGTGAACTGACGCGCTTGCGTGCCAGCCTGGTGCGTATGGAAACCCTGGCGGGGCTGGCACGCAATCTGGATCTCGGTAACTGTCTTGAGTTGGGTAGCGGCGAGTTGAAAAGCGGCGGCTATGATCGGGACTCCATACTGGCCGATGCCCTGGAGGCGCTATTCGGCGCCATCTATGTCGAGTCGGGTTTCGAGGGGGTGCGTGCAGCGATACTGCATCTCTATCGCGATACCCTGACGGACATCGATCCGCGGCATGTGGGCAAGGACCCAAAGACGCAACTGCAGGAGTATCTGCAAAAACATGCCCTCAACACCCCTACTTATAGCGTATTGGAAATGACCGGTGAACCACATCAGCAGACGTTTATCGTGACATGTCAGGTGCCCGGCCTGGATCAGGCGGTGCGTGGCGCCGGCAACAGCCGGCGTGCGGCGGAACAGCAAGCGGCATCGCGCGCCTATGCGATGCTGACGGGGCATGTGGATGAATAACGCTTATGTCAGTGGCTACGTGGCCTTGATCGGCCGTCCGAACACGGGTAAATCCACGCTCCTCAATCATCTGGTCGGACAGAAAGTCAGCATCACCTCGCGCCGGCCACAGACCACGCGGCATCGTATTATCGGCATCAAGACCGATGAGCACGCACAGGTCATGTATGTCGACACACCCGGCCTGCACAAGACCGAAGGCGGTATGATGAGCCGCTACCTCAACCGCGCCGCCAGTGGCAGCCTCGAGGGGGTCGATTGTATTTTGCTGCTGATCACCTCCAATGGCTGGAAAGACGAGGACGAGCAGGCGCTGATGCACGCACAACGCCAGACCGCCCCGGTCATCCTGGTGATCAACAAAATCGATAAACTGAAAGACCCCGCCAGGCTGCTGCCGTTGATCGAACAGTCGCGCGCAAAAATGAATTTCGCCGAGATCATTCCGGTCTCGGCGCAGACCGGCACCGGCGTGACCGATCTGGAAGCCACCATCCTCCGCTACCTGCCGGTGCACCCGCCGCATTACCCGCCCGACCAGTTAAGCGACCGCAATGACCGCTTCATGGCCGCCGAGCTGGTGCGCGAGCAGATATTCCGCCTGCTCGGCAAAGAGGTGCCCTATGCCACGGCGGTGGAGATCCAGGAGTTCAAGCAGGAGCCCAAACTCATCCGCATCGAGGCGGTGATCTGGGTGGAAAAAGACGGCCAGAAGGCCATCGTTATCGGCAAGAACGGTGAGCGCCTGAAGGAGATCGGCCGGCATGCGCGCCTGGCGATGCAAAAGGCGTTTGCCAGCAAGGTCTATCTCGGGTTATGGGTGAAGGTGCGCGAGGGCTGGTCCGACGATGCGCGTGCACTCCGCAGCCTGGGGTATGGCGACGACCTCTAGCCATGCGTGTCGTCCAGGAAGCCGCCTTCGTACTGCACGCCACGCGTTATCGGGAAACCAGTCTGCTGCTGGAAATATTTTCGCGCCATCATGGCCGCATCGGTCTGGTGGCGCGCGGCGCCAGCCGTCCGAAGTCCGGACTGCGCGCGATTCTCAGCCCGTTTTTACCCCTGGTGGTCAACTGGAGCGGCAAAGGCGAGCTGGCGACGCTGAGCGGCGCGGAGACCGACTCCAGCGCCATCGGCCTCAAGGGCGAGGCCCTGTTTTGCGGCCTGTATATGAATGAACTGCTGGTGCGCGTATTGCATCGGCACGATCCGCATGAATTGCTCTATGACTGCTACGTAGCGGCCTTGCTACGGCTGCAAGGCGCCGACACTGTGGCTGAAACCCTGAGGATTTTTGAGAAACATCTGCTGCAGCAACTGGGTTACGGATTGGTGCTGGAGCATGATGTGGTGGATAACTTACCGATCGCCGCCGGGGTGGTTTATGATTACATTCCGGAGCGCGGTCCGGTTTCTGCCAGCGGCACCGAGGTGATCGGGGTACGGGTGCGCGGCGCTACGTTGTTGGCGCTGGCGGCGGAGCGCATTACCGATCCTGATCTGTTACACGAAAGTAAGCAGCTGATGCGCGTATGCCTGGCGCCGCACCTGGGCGACCGACCGCTGCACAGCCGTAAATTATTCCGACCCGGCCGGGCACGCGCCGGCACGACGCACGATAAGGTGGAAACCAGTGATTAAACTTGGCGTCAATATCGATCACGTTGCGACCTTGCGCCAGGCGCGCGGCACGCTTTATCCCGATCCGATTCAGGCCGCCATCGAATCCGAACAGGCGGGCGCGGATTCCATCACCCTGCACCTGCGCGAGGATCGGCGGCATATCCAGGAGCGCGACGTGGAGATGTTGCGGGGGATATTGCAGACGCGCATGAATCTTGAGATGGCGGTGACCAAAGAGATGATCGCGTTCGCCAGCCACATCCGCCCGCAGGAGTGTTGTCTGGTCCCCGAGCGACGCGCGGAGCTGACCACGGAAGGGGGGCTGGATGTGCTGGCGCATCGGCCGGCCATTACCGATGCCTGTACGCGCCTGGCCGCCGCCGGCGTGCGGGTATCGTTGTTTGTCGACGCCGATGCACGCCAGATCGAGGCGGCGGCGAAAACCGGCGCACCGGTCATCGAAATACATACCGGCCACTATGCCGGCGCGCTGGATGCCGGCGAACGCACGCGCGAATTGACACGTATCGTCGCGGCGGTGGAACAGGCGCAGCAGCTGGGTCTGCAGGTGAATGCCGGCCATGGCCTGCATTACCACAACGTACAGGCGATCGCCGCCATACCCGCCATCCGCGAACTCAATATCGGACACGCCATTGTGGCGCGTGCCGTCTTTACCGGCCTGCAGGCGGCGGTGCGCGAGATGAAACGCCTGATGCAGGCGGCACGTTCCCTGCCGGGAGTGGAACACGCATGATCTACGGTATCGGCACGGATATCGTACGTGTCGCGCGCATGCAGAAGAATATCGAGCGCCATGGCGACGACTTCGCCGCACGCATACTCACCGACGCCGAGCAGAAAGACTATGCCACGGAAGTGCGCAAGGCGCATTTCCTCGCCAAGCGTTTTGCCGCGAAGGAAGCCACGGCCAAGGCCATGGGAACGGGCTTCAGCGATGGCTTGTCCTTGCAGCACATCGGCGTCAGCCACGATGCCGCGGGCAAGCCGCAGCTCGAGTTCAGCGGGTGTGCCGAGGAGTTTATCCGTGCCAAGGGCATCACCCAGGCGCATATCAGTCTGGCGGATGAAGAGGACCACGCCGTGGCCTTCGTGACACTCAGCACCGATTGAGGTAGGCGGTTTTATGGAGTGCGGCGGCTTGCCGCCGCTTTACAAAGCGGGAGCGAGCCCTCTTTCGTAGGTTGGGTTTACCCTAAAGGGCACGCGAGCCCGAAGGGCGGTGCGTGTGTTGTTGGGGCTTCATCCCCTTACAACCACGGCCTACCCCTTGCGGGTGTAACCCAACAAACCCCGCCTTTGCTGCGGAAGCACCGATGCTGCCCCACCCCGTCCGCGAAAAAATGTCGGGTCACGCTACGCTCTTGTCCGCGCAATGTGGCCCTCATTTATGGGCCATGGGGGAACCCGACCTACGGGACTAAATGCCGTTTTTTAGGTTAATGCTTGTCCTTGACGACCGTTCCTTTATAACCCTGCAGCGTGGCGACGCCCGCCAGAAACAGCCCCAGCAATATCAATACCGGACCGATGTAGCCAAACCAGCTGCCCAGCAGGCCGGCCGCAAACGGGAGTTCCAGCCCCACCGCCAGGTAGAGCAGGCCGGAGTGCAGCACCGCACCACCGATAAAGACCCAGCTGATCACCTGTTTGAACAGGACCGGTACCGCCAGAAAGCCCAGCAGGATACCGACCAGGATGTTGAGCACCGCCTCCAGGTTGCCGTGGGCATGGGGTCCGCCTTTGATGGCATCCACCGGCTTGACGCTGTTGAGCGCGCTGGACAGTGCCAGGATAGCGCCAGTGTTGGCCTGGGCGATTTGTTCGGCGGTCATCTTTTCCAGGTCGACTTCAAAATTATTCGCCTGTGCCTGCTGTAACGCCCCGAGCTTCTGCTGTTTCGTACTCTCCGCCGCGCCGATGTCGCCATAATACTTCACGATCATCACCGGCCCGAGGGCGGCGGTCAGGACCAGGTAAAAGAATCCGAAGACTATATTTTTCTTACCGATCATTGTCAGCTCTCCTTGGAATCATTACGGAATGAGTGGAGGAATGGCGCAGGGGTTAAGGCTGCCCGACGTTGCAAGTTACCAGCATGCACAGCCGGGCAGCAAGTTTGTTCGTTGGCTGGCGTTGGGGGCAAGCGCTGGGCGGACTGGGCTACGGATGGGGTCTGGCCAAAAACTCGACAGTCTTGTAGGTCGGGTTCCCCCATGGCCCATAAATGAGGGCCACATTGCGGGGACAAGAGCGCAGCGTAACCCGACATTGCGTCGCAGACCAAG
>JAYSOL010000139.1:0-6360 GCA_043723045.1 Gammaproteobacteria bacterium
GCACAGTACCGGGTGGGAGCAGACCGATTAATTTACGTACTGGGATAAGCGCGCCTATCTGGATGCAGGTACCTGCTAGCACCATAACAACTGCCAGAACGTTAAATGCTTTCAGCAATGAAGAGCCCTCCATTAAAGACATCATTACCTAATGAAATGAAGAAGAAAGTCCTTATCTATTCCGCAAAATGGACATTGTCGCGATTCACTCATAGACGCCTCCTGCAGGCCCAGCAGTGAATCATACAGAATTCTGTCAAATCGGATTACATAGATAAAAACTACCACAGACACCCTGTATCAGGTTAGGAATCTTTTTGATCTATCAATAGATGCTTATGCAGAGGCAGGGCGGTTTTTAATCCCCCATATAGCCTGTCGTGCATTACAACATTAGCCCGTAGGTTGGGCTGAACGAAGTGAAGCCCAACAAGTCGCTGGAGAATGAAGCGTTGGGCTTCGCAAGCTCAGCCCAACCTACGGTGCTAAAAAATAATCCCTCCGTCACCACCATTTCAGCCACCTTTGACCTCCTTCCCCAGATACACCTCACCTGCCTCGCTACGGTAGATCACCAGCTCAGGGTGCGCCTTGATCCCCAACCGCGCCTGATTCCCATCAATCCGGACCACCAGGATCTCCAGCGGACCATCGGCAAACACCCGGCCAATAGGCGTGGCCGGATGCAGGGATTCATGGGGTTTTATGGCAATAAACTGGCCGGGCTGGCGGGTGAGGATAAGCATCCTTGTTCTCCTATGGGCAATATGGATTTGGTCTATCAGACTCCGAGTATAGTCCGTTTTGGACTATTCCAATACCGCATATAGATTGCAGGGAAACAGAATCGGTGTCCCTGCATGCATAAGTCCATTACCTCCAAAAACTA
The DNA here is from genome assembly GCA_043723045.1 of Gammaproteobacteria bacterium. Classification (GTDB taxonomy): domain Bacteria; phylum Pseudomonadota; class Gammaproteobacteria; order Acidiferrobacterales; family UBA6901; genus JANNJF01. The sequence goes on from JAYSOL010000139.1 coordinate 890, forward strand.
TGCCCAGTTCCTCGAACACCTGCGGAAGACCCGCGAACAAGCCGGGCTAACCCAGGAAGTCATGGCCGCGCGGCTGGGGGAGACCCAGTCCTTCGTCAGCAAATGCGAGCGGGGCGAACGGCGGATGGATATCGTCGAACTGCGGGAGTTCTGTAAGGCGATGGGGATAACGCTGGAGCGGTTTGTGAAGCAGCTTGAGAAGGGGCTGCGGTAAATGAATAACCCGGGTCAGGGATCAGTGCTGTCTAATACTATGGGTCTTCGTGAAGGACCGTAGGTTGGGCTGAACGAAGTGAAGCCCAACAAGTCGCTGGAGAATGAAGCGTTGGGCTTCGCAAGCTCAGTCCAACCTACGGTGCTCCTTATAATACTCCTGCGTGAAAACCCGAGTTTTGCCTCATCAATCAGCCACTTTCCTTACCGCCTCGCTCCCACCGCCATATCCGCAACCCTTCCGCTGCCTCGATCCCGATGCGAACGTGGTTCCCGTCCACCCGCAATATGCGCACTTCGATGGGCCGGGTAAACAAATCCGAAAGACCGGACGTATGGGTAGCCGGGTGAGGTTCAATAAACACGGTGTCGCCAGGGCGACGGGTGAGAATTAGCATCCTTGTTCTCCCTTTCTCGTCAGGTCAGGGGGAAAGGGTCACAGGGGGAAAGGGTCAGGTCTTGCCCTTTGCTACCCAACAATCACCCCCACCGCCTCCCGCAATGCCCACTGATCCTCACCCAACAGCTTGCCCATCGACTTGATGACGAGCCCCTTCTCGATGGTCGTGATGACCGGCTTGATCGCCGACGGCTTGAGCAGCCCGGCCTCGCGCCACTGACCCACGTCCACTTCACCGAAGCTGTTCGTGGGCTTAAGCTGACTGAAATGGGGACGGAGGGATTAAACTTTAAGCAATCGCCCGCACCGCCTCCGTCGTCGTCACAATGCGTATGCCCTGGTATTCCTTGAGATCGAGTAAATGCCGATCCCCCGAGACGATGAGTTCGGCCTTCGCCCCGAGCGCGCACGCGAGCACGGCGTCATCGGAGGGATCGTTGACGATGGTCGGATGGATGATCGCGGGAACGACGATGGCGGTCAGCGCCGCGTAGCCATCGAAGACTTCGGTCGCATTCAGCCCGCGGGCTTCAAGTTGTTTGGCGAACTTCTCACGTGTGAGTACGCCGCGCAGTTCGGCGAGCAGGATAGCGCTGGTGCAGAGGATAACGGATTTTGAATGTGCGGCGTCGATCAACTTGCCGGGCGTGCCGTGCCACAGAAGGCCCGAGATCGCCGTGTTGGTATCAAGTACCAGCCGCACGACGGACGTCTGCGCGATAGGCGTCGATCTCGGCTTGAAGCTCTTCCGGTGTCATGGGCGGGAGCGGGTTGGCCGCCAGCACCTCACGCGCCGCAGCCAGCTTCTCGACCCGTCTGGCACGCAGCGCCTCGCGCAACATCCGCTCCAGTTGCTCCGGGGCGAGCAGCCCGGCGGCCTGCGCCTCGGCGGCGAGCGGGTCGGGTAACTCCAGTTTCACTTGCAGCGTCGTCATGGCTTTCCCTCTTTAGCGGCTCGCCTGCGCGAGCACCGTCTCTAACATCTCTAGCACTAATTTCTGCTTGGGCTTGGGCAGTCGGCTGATCTGCTCCATGTGTTGCTGCAGCTTCGGCGAGGGACCGCGCTTAGCTTTGCCTTGCGCCGATTCCCCGATCAAGGCACGACCCCCGTCCTAAAAATCCGCGCGAGCCGTGGTAGCATCGATGCCGGCACCGGCAACTGCGCACCCTGATGTCGGTCCTGTGAAATGAGGTTGGCCTCATGATATCCCCGGGTGGCTGTAATCAGAGTTGACAATACTCCATAACAGAGTATCCCGCAACGGAGTTATTTTTACTTAAACAAAGAAAAGGAACCCGGGGCGCAGGGGCGGAGCGACCGCTAGTAGATTTTGAAGCGTGCGCAGCGCGAACAAACTAAACCTGCGTCAGCTCCCGCCAATCCATCCCTGGCAACCCATGCCAATAACCATTACACGGCCGCACCGGCAGATACGCATCGAGCGCATGCTGCGCATCCTGCGGCGACAGCGCGTCCTCCATGGCCTGACGGTAGGCGTTGACCACCTTGTCCATGTGTCTCGACTGCGGCGACAGGCGCAGCACATCCACGTTCAGGGCGCGCAGCGCCGGGATCTCGGCGATCAGGTTGGTGGTGCCGGCGGATTGGGTCTGGATGCCGTTGAGCGTAAGGAACGCCTGGTCCTCGCGCGTGCTGAGCGGCATGCCGTCCGGATAATCGCCGCAGCGGAATTCGCACGCATCCTTGGGCAGGTCGTGGGCGCGCGCGGTGAAGCAGCGTGCGGAAAACGCCAGGGGCAGTTTGCCGAAGGCGAATACCTCGGTCTGCATGCCGGCGGGGCGTTGCGCTTGCAGTGACGCCAGCGTCGCTTGCCCCAGCTCCACCGGCATGACCCAACGGCGCGCGCCCAGTTCCGCCAGCAGGTGTAATGTCTCGCCGTTATAGATATTGATGTGCGGCCCGGCGACAAACGCGGCGCGGCCTGCCAGCATGTTCACCGCCGCCATGTCGTTCGCCTCTACCATATAACATCCGTTCTCGGCGATGCGCCGCATGGCGCCCAGTTCCGATGCCGCCTCTACCAGGGCCAAGGTCGACAGCACCACTTCCTTGCCGGCGTCGGTGAGGCGTGCGGCGAGATCGAGCCAGTCCTGACTGCGTAACGGGCGGCGCTTGGAGCAGACGGTCTCGCCGAGATAGACGATGTCGACCGGCCACTGCGCCGCGCGCGTGTAGAAATCCAGGAGGGTGTCGCGGTTCCATAAGTAGAGGACGGGGCCGAGGGCGAGGGCGAGTTTCATGCGGGAGACCTGAAGGAAAGGTGATTAAAAATCTTTAACAAAGGGAGGCGCGTACAGGTATGCCAAGGATACGGAGATTGCCACGGCCGCGAAAGGCGCGGCCTCGCAATGACGACAGTGACGTGGCGACGCTGCACAACTGTAGCTGTAGGGTGGGCATCGCCCACCGCACGGGGCGTCGATAGGCTTCCGCTGGTGGGCGATGCCCACCCTACTCCTTGCACCTATTGCCATGTGCGATGCAGGGCGCCGAGGGTGTGTTGACGGCCCTCCGCCACTTTGTCGAGCTGCGCGATCCAATCGGCGCGTGGCGCGTAATGATCTGGGTCCCGCATGCACGCATCCAGCGCCTGGCGCAAGACGCGCGTCACCTGCGCCACATACGCCGGGCTGCGCTGGCGGCCCTCCACCTTGATCGCCACCACGCCGGACTGCCACAGCTGCGGCAGTATCGACAGTACGTTGAGACTGGTGGGCTCCTCCATGGCATACATCACCTTGCCGTCCACCTCGAAGCGACCCTTGCACAAAGTCGGATAGCCGGCGTTTTCACCCGGGGCATACACATCGATGAGCACGCCGTTCAAGCGTGACTTGCGCCCGGCCGCCGTCTCCTCCCAGCGCACCGCCTTGGCCGGCGAGCACACGCCGCAGGTATTGGGTGATTCACCGGTAACATAGGAAGACAGGGCGCAGCGTCCCTCCACCATCACGCACAGGCTGCCGAAGCCGAACACCTCCACTTCGACTTTGGTATTACGTATGACCTGCTGCACCTGTGCCAACGACAACACCCGCGGCAACACCACGCGCTGCACGCCGAACTGGCGCGCATAGAAATCGATCGCCTCGTGACTGGTGGCCGAGCCCTGCACCGACAGATGCAGGCGCAGGTCCGGATGGGTACGCGCGCAATAGCGCAGCAGCCCGGCATCCGCGATGATCGCCGCATCCACCCCCAGGTCCGCCGCCTGGTCCGCGGCGCGGGTCCACAACGACCATTGTTCGGCGCGCGGATAGGTATTGAGCGCCATGAACACCTTGGCGCCGGCGGCGTGGGCATAGAGCAGTCCGGCGCGCAGGCCGTCGGCGTCGAAGTTGAGTCCGGCGAAATTGCGCGCGTTGGTGGCGTCGCGCAGGCCGAGATACACGGCGTCCGCGCCCTGGTCCACGGCGGCCTTCAAGGCCGGCAGGCTGCCGGCGGGACAAACGAGTTCCAAGCGGCGGTTCAGTTCAGACATACCCCGGCCTTATCATGCTGGATAGTCACTCCCACACGCGATCCCTGGCGCGTACCGCGCCGTTTAAGCTCGTCCTCGATGCCATTCAACACGCGCCATTTGCGCGCGCACCAAAGGGGCGCCAGCAACAGACTGGACGCGGCGGTGCCGGTGAGGCGATGAAATACGATCTCCGGCGGCGTCATTTCAATGAGATCGGCCACCGACTGTATGTAGACCTCCTGGCTCAACGGCAAGTACTCACGGCGGCGCCAGCTGTTGGCGAGCTGCGTACCCTTTACCACATGCAGGGGATGCAGCTTGAGCCCATCCACCCCCAGATCGAGCACGCGCTCCAGGCTGAGCCGGGCATGCATCGAACCTTCTCCCGGCAAGCCGAGGATCAGATGGGTGCACACCGGAATACCGCGGGCGCGCGTCGCGCGCAGGGCGTCGCGGTATTCCGCGAAACCGTGTCCGCGGTTGACGCGCTGCAGGGTGGCATCGAAGCTCGACTGCAGCCCCAGCTCGAGCCACACCTCATGACCACGATCCCGGTACGACTGCAACAGATCCAGCACCGCGGGTGGCACACAGTCCGGCCGCGTGCCGATGGACAGGCCGATGACACCGGGCTGCGCCAGCGCCTCGTCGTACAACGTTTTCAGATACGCGCTGTCGGCATAGGTATTGGTGTACGCCTGAAAATACGCGAGGAAGCGACGCGCGCCGGTGCGCCTCGCCAGCACCGCGCGCCCGGCGTCGATCTGTTGTGCGATGGGGTCCGGCTCACGGGCATGGGGGCTGAAGGACACGTTGTTACAGAAGGTGCAACCGCCGCGCCCCTTGGACCCATCGCGATTCGGGCAGGTGAAGCTGGCGTTGATGGCCAGCTTGTGCACGCGCTCGCCATACCGCCGCAGCAGGGACTGGCCAAAGGTGGTGACAACATCCGCGAGGGTCATCTCAAGGTATCAACCGACCTCATCCAGCACGCGGCGGCGAAAGTGCACGCCCACCTCCTGGGCGATGCGCTCGCAAGCGGCGATGTCTACCCCTGAGAGTCCGTCGATGGCGGTGAGGGTGACCTCGGGGACGAAATCGCGCGCGCGTTCGGCGAAGTCCAATAGCGCTGCATACGCGCCCGGCAGCTTGGGACGGCAGTGCAGATTGTAGGTGGCCTCATCCTGGGCGTTGAGGGAAATCGACAGGGCGTCGATGTTGTCTTCCAGATCCGGCGTGACATCGCGACCGTAAACCAGATTGGCCAGGCCGTCGGTATTGACGCGCACGTACGCGCCCTGACTACGCAGGCGTGCCGCCGCTTCGAGCATGGGATACAGACGCAGCATCGGTTCACCCAGGCCGCAGAAAAC
>JAYSOL010000140.1:0-8669 GCA_043723045.1 Gammaproteobacteria bacterium
CGCAAGGGGTAGGCCGTGGTTGTAAGGGGCTGAAGCCCCAACAACACACGCACCGCCCTTCGGGCTCGCGTGCCCTTTAGGGTGAACCCAACCTACGAAAGCTGCCCGGAAGTCAGCGTTTCGATTTCCTCGGCGTCAATGGATAGATCCTGTCGCCGGCGGGCGCCCGCAGTTCCGGTTGCAGCGTGACGTGCTCGATAGCGTACTCCCGACGCAACAACCCCTGCATCGCCGCCAGCACCTCCGGCCAGTGGGTCATGTCGTGCAAGACCACATGTGCCGACAGCGCGGGCGTGCCGGAGGACAGCGTCCAGATATGCAGGTCGTGTACCGACACCACCTGTGCCACACGTGCCAGACTGCGTCCGACACTGTTCAAGTCCAGGCCCAAAGGCACGCCCTCCATCAGCACATGCATGGCCTCGCGCAGCAAGCGCAGCGTTGAATAGAGAATCAGGGCGCAGATCAGCAGCGACAGAATGGGGTCGATGGGCGTCCAACCGGTCAGCCACACCACGACGCCGGCGATGAAGGCGGCGACGGAACCCAAGAGGTCGCCCATCACATGCAACAGTGCGCCGCGCACGTTGATGTTGTCGCCACCCCGATGCAGTATCAGCGCCGCCGCGATATTGATGGCGAGACCCACCAGGGCGACCCCCATGACCGTCACGCCGTGCACCGGCTGCGGGTCGCGAAAACGCGCCATCGCCTCCAGCACGATGCCCACGACCACCGCCAGCATCAGCAGGCCATTGAGCAGGGCGGCGATAACCTCGGCCCGCGCCAGACCGTAGGAATGACGCGCGGACGGTGGTTTGCGGCTGAACCAAGCGGCCAGGGTCGCCATGGCCAGGGCCACCGAATCGGAGAACATGTGCCCGGCGTCACCCACCAGGGCCAGCGATCCGGCGCGCCAACCGGCGTAGGCCTCGACAAAGGCAAACAACAACGTCAATACCAGCACACAGCTCAAGGCACGACTCCCTGCCCCGTGGGCAGCATGGGCATGGTGTGCAGGATGATCGTCGTGTGTATGACTATGTTGCATTTCCTGATTCCGTTGGCGACAGGTTGAGCCTCAAGCAGCGGCTGCAGCGTGTACCGTCGCCGTGGTGTCCACGACCACGCCCATCTTTGGAGCGCGGGAGCTTGCTCCCGCTTTGTAAAGCGGTGGCAAGCCACCGCACTCCATCACTCACCGGCGGGCGGGTTGGTCGCGGCGTCCACTGTTTGACGCAGATGCTCGGCACTCTCCTGCACCTTGGCGTCCACCGCGCGCGCCTTCTTCAAGGCATCCACCTGGGCGTCAAATACGGTTTTGGCCGGCGGTGGATTGTCGCTGCAGGCGATCAGCAATAGGCTGCTGAGCAGTAACCCTGGCAATGCTTTCATGAAGTCTCTCCTCACGGGTGCGGGTGCGGCGACCTAGGGAACCTCTGAACAAATGGCAAAAACCATCAAGCTACGTTCCCTCTCCGTGCGGTTTATGCCTCCCCGAAGGGGGCTTAGGGAGAGGGACAGGGTGAGGGAAAAATCGCTGATTATCCCCCTCACCCTAACCCTCTCCCCCGAAGTGCACGGGGGAGAGGGGACTTGGTCAGAGGTTCCCTTAGTGCCACACAGCCATCGCCTATCATCCCCTGGGCGATGACAGAAAACCAGGAGGATGGACACACCGCCGTAGCGCCTCGCTGGCGAATCCGGTTTATGACGCATCGTGCGCATAGTCGAACGAATCATAATACAGCGCGCCGTCCACCAGGCCGTGTTGGGCAAACGTCTGTTTGACCGCCGCTATCATAGGCGGCGGGCCACTGGCATAGACCTCGTGGGCGCGCAGGTTTGGATAATCCTGCAGCACCTCTTCGTGTACCCAGCCGCTCCTTCCCTGCCAGGCGTCCTCGGGTAACGGCTCGGACAGTACCGGGGTGTAACGTACGCCTGCATGCGTCTGCGCCCATGCCTGCGCCAGGTCATGCTGGTACAAATCGCGGCGCGCGCGCACGCCCCAGTAGAGATGCATGGACCGCTGGCTGTCAGTGTGCAGGGCATGCTCGATCATGGCCTTGATCGGCGCAAAACCGGTGCCGCCGGCGACAAAAATAATCGGGCGCATTGATTCTTCACGCACAAAAAAAGTCCCCAGGGGCCCCTGGAAGCGCAGCAGGTCCTTGCCCTGCATGCGCGTGAACACCTGCTCGGAAAACAGCCCGCCGGGCACGTGGCGGACATGCAACTGCAGGAGTTCATCGACGTGCGGGGCATTGGCGAGGGAATAGCTGCGGCGCTGTCCATCGCGCAATAAAATATCGATGTGCTGACCGGCCAGAAAGGCCAGACGCTCGCTCTGCGGCAACTTGAGACTGAGCACCATCACGTCGTGCGCCGGGCGCTGCATGTCTACCACCCGGCAGGGCAGGGTCTTGATGAGAATGCCCTTGGCGGCGGAAATTTCCTGCGCCTCAATCACCAGATCCGACAACGGCAGCGCCCGGCAAAACAGCGCCAGCCCTTGGGCCTTTTCCTGCTCGCTCAAGGCCGGGGTGTCGTGCCCGGCATAATCCACCTGACCGGACAACAGCCGGCCCTTGCACGTGCCGCAGCTGCCGCCACGGCAACTATAGGGCAGCACAAACCCCTGGCGCAGGGCGGCATCCAATAGCGTCTCGCCCGCCTCGACGTCGATGTCATGGCCGCTGGGCTGGATATGCACCTTAAAACTCATACAGGAATCACCAGCAGATCAATGGAGGGTAAAACCCGGATTGTCGCCGAAAATGCCATGGGGCAAAAGGAAGTTCTTAGCGGGCGTACACCCCTGCGCCACCACCGCCGAAACCAGCGGTGCGCCTGGCGGAAGGCGCCAAAAAAAACAGGGCGCCGAGGCGCCCTGTTTTGCTTGTCACTGCCGGCGTGAACCGGTGTGTTAGCCGAATCAGATCCAGGAAAGGCCGTGCACGGTTTCCATGATCTGCAGCGCCTGATCGGCGCGCTGGGACTGGTTGGCCTTGACCGCCGCCAGATAGCACTCGTCGCGGCTGCCGCACTCCATACCGTTAACATGGTAGGTATCGCGGGTTTCGGTTTTTAAGTAACGATCGCCGGTCCAGGCGTAGTAAACGTAACTCGTCTGAATATCCGAGATACGTCGTTGCATCTGTACATCCGGATAGACGGCATTTTTGCTGCTGATCAGACGAAAGCCACCCTCGATGGTCAGGCGGGTGACCGGTCCTGCCGCCGTCTTTTCGACGAACCAGGAGCCGCAGGCGCCGCCCGTACACGCGGCACGCTGTACGATGAACAGATCGCCACGCTTGCTGCGACTGACCCAGCGGCTGACAAAATCCTGCGCGCCCTGACAGGCATTGGATGTTTCGCATTCATTCACGATGTTCAAGGGCAGTTCCGTTGCCGACAACTCCGGGTAAGCGCTCTCGCCTACTCCGGTCCATGCGAAGGTACATAGTGCGAATGTGGCCGCCAAGCATGAAGAACTGATGATTTTCACGGATTTTCACCCCCCCCGATTTCGTTCTGACTTCAATTGACCTGTAGCAAACCGCGTGCCACAACAACAGAAATGAAAGAAAGTTCTTATTATTAAACACGTTACGCCACTGTCGCTGGCGGCTTATCCCCCTGTTTGAGCGCTCTGTGTTACCGGGAGATGAAAACTTAATGCCGATAATCAGACCTCGGGTGCCGTTAATCGTCAGCGTGCGAGAGAAACTCTATTCAACTCTCGCCTCAAAGACAACACCTTTCCATGGACTAAATACCACCTTCCTGCGTGACCCATCGGGATACAAGGCCTTAGCTAGCCAAACTGATGTTATATCGAGCAATTGACAATCCCGCCTCACCTGCCTTTAATGGCGACCCATGCCAACCCCCGCCCACCCTGCCGAACGTAACGCACCATGAGCAATGACGTCCTCGTGGAAGTGGAAGGCCTCACGCGTCGCTACGGCAACCTGGAGGCGGTGCGCGACATCAGCTTCACCATTTGCCGGGGCCAGGTACTGGGTTTCCTCGGCCCCAACGGCGCCGGCAAGACCACCACCATGCAGATCCTGAGCGGCAACTTAGCGCCCAGCGGCGGCCGCATTCGCATCGCCGGCCATGACCTGCTGGAAGACCCGCGTGCCGCCAAGGCCGCCATCGGTTATCTGCCGGAACAGCCGCCGGTGTACCGCGAACTGACGGTGAATGAATACCTCGACTACTGCGCGGCCTTGAACCGCATCCCACGGGCGCAACGCCGGTCCGCACGCGACCGGGCCAAGGAGCGCTGCGGCCTCACGCAAGTGGGCCAACGGCTCATCGGCAACCTGTCCAAGGGCTATCAGCAGCGCGTCGGTCTGGCCCAGGCCATCATCCACCTGCCACCGGTGATCATTCTGGACGAACCCACCGTGGGTCTCGATCCGATCCAGATCCGCGAGATACGCCATCTCATCCGCGAGCTGGGCAAAGACCACGGTGTGATCCTATCCACCCATATCCTGCCGGAGGTCCAGGCCACCTGCGACCAGGTGCAGATCATCAACCGCGGCAAGCTGGTGCTAAAAGACAGCATCGAAGGCCTGTCGCGCCACATGCAGTCCGCCACCCTTTCCCTGGCCCTGCGGCGCCCGCCGGACCTCGACCTGGTGCGTGCCGTGGACGGTGTGAAGTCGCTGCAGGAGGAGAGCGACGGACGCCTGCATGTCTTTTACGAACCGGACAAGGACCCCACCGATACCCTGGTCAGGCTCGCCGTGGAAAAAGACTGGGGGCTCTACGAACTCATGCCGCAACGCGCCTCGCTGGAAGATATTTTCGTGCAACTGACCACCGACGAAACCACTGCCCAGACGGACCGCCCGGGGACAGCCGTATGATCCTGACCATCGCGGGCGCTGAATTGCGCCGCCTGTTCCTGTCGCCGCTGGCCTGGACCATCCTGGCCGTGGTGCAGCTGATCCTGGCCCTGGTGTTTTTCGGTTACCTGAAGGAGTTCCTGCAGATCCAGTCGCAGCTGCTCAACAGCGGCTCTGCTCGTGGCATCACCGCCATGGTGGCCTCGCCGCTGCTCGGTTTCGCGGCGGTGTTGCTGATGCTGGTATCGCCCCTCATCAGCATGCGTCTGTTCAGCGAGGAACGGCGCAATAAAACCCTGAGCCTGCTGGTGAGTGCGCCGGTGTCCATGACGGAGATCGTGCTCGGCAAATATCTCAGTCTGGTGATCTTTCTGTGGATCATCCTCGGCATGGCGCTGCTCATGCCGTTGTCGCTGCTTGCCGGCGGACACCTGGATTTCGGCCTGTTCGGCGCCGCCCTGCTGGGGCTGGCCCTGCTGCTGGCGGGTTTCGCCGCGGTGGGCGTGTTCATGTCGACCCTGACCCAGTACCAGACGGTCGCCGCCGTCAGCACCTTTGGCATGCTGCTGCTGTTCCTGATCCTCGAGCTGGCGGGCGAGGCGTTGGGCGGGGCGAGCGTGCTCACCTACCTGTCGCTGCTCACCCATTACGAGCCGTTCCTGCGCGGCGTGTTCGACACGCGCGATGCGGTGTACCACGTGTTATTCATCGCCACCTTCCTCACCCTCAGCGTGCGGCGGCTCGACATGGACCGGTTGGGGGGCTGACATGCGCGTATCCCGCGAATCCCGCCGTCAACTGCGCCTCGCCGGCAGCAGCTTCGTTATCCTGTTCCTGCTGGCCATCGGCCTCGGCCTGTGGCTGAGCCACGAGTATCACGCGCAGTTCGACTGGACCGCCGCCGGCCAGAACAGCCTGTCGGAAACCAGCCGGCTGCTGCTGCAGAAACTGGACAAACCGGTGAAGATCACCGCCTTCGCCACGGAGCAACCGGAACTGCGCTCGGGCATCCGCAATCTGGTGGGCCGTTACCAGCAAAACTATAAAGACATCACCCTGGAATTCATCGATCCGGACAAAGACCCGGCGCGGGTGCGCGCCGCCAACGTCAACTACGACGGCGAGCTGCAGGTGGAATACAACGGCACGCGCGAATCCCTGCAACAACCGAACGAAGAGACCCTGACCAACGCCCTGGCGCGCCTCGGCCGCGGCGGCGAACGCTGGATCGTTTTCTTGAGCGGCCACGGCGAGCGCAGTCCCGAGCAGTCGGCCAACCACGATCTCTCCACCTGGGCACAGCAGCTCAACAAGCGCGGACTCAAGACCCGCACCCTGCTGCTGGGAGAAAATGCGCAGATTCCGCACAACGCCTCGACCCTGGTGATCGCCGGCCCGCGCGTCAAACTGCTGCCGGGTGAAGTGAAGCAGATCGCCGCCTTCCTCACGAATGGCGGCAACCTGCTGTGGCTGAACGATCCGGGACCGCTGCAGGGACTCGGCCCCTTAAGCGAAATGCTCGGCGTCGAATTCGAACCCGGCGTCATCGTGGATCCGGTGTCCAAGGACTTCACCGGTGGCGCCTCCGCCACCTTCGTGGTCGTCACCCAATACGGTCGCCATCCGGCGGTGCGCGACTTCCAACTCACCTCCCTGTTCCCGGAAACCGGCGGCATCCGCGCCCACCCAGCGGAAGGCTGGAAGGCGGAGATACTACTCGACACCTCCGCCTCCGCCTGGTCGGAGGCCGGCAAACCCGACGCCAGCGCGCGCTTCGACCAGGGCAAGGACATCCACGGACCCTTAAGCATCGGGGTCGCGCTGACCCATGCACACGAAGGCAAGGAACAGCGGGTGGTCGTCATCGGCGACGGTGATTTTCTCTCCAACACCTATATCGGCAACGGCGGCAATCTGGATCTCGGCATGAATCTGATCAACTGGGTCAGCGGGGATGACGTATACCTTAATATCCCCAGCCACACCGCCAACGACCTGCAGCTGGACCTGTCGCACACCGCCATCGCCGGCATCCGTCTGGTCTTCGTGATCCTGCTGCCCCTGGCCCTGATGAGCGGCGGCATACTTATCTGGTGGCGCCGGCGCCGGCGCTGATAGTATCGACCCTCACCCACGCGCGCCGCGGACGGCGCGGTCATGACACTATAGGTGGATCGTGAAAAACCGCTGGTTGCTCAATCTCGCCCTGGTCCTGCTGGTCGCCGTCATGCTGGCCATTGTCGTCTACCGGCCCGGCACCCCACCCGAACCGCCGGCGCCAACGCTCACCGCCCTCGGCACCGACACCATCACCCGTCTGCGCGTGCTGCGCCCACACCTGCCGGAGATCGTGCTGGAAAAATCCTCGGGGGCCTGGTCCCTGGTCGCTCCGCACAAGGCGCGCGCCAATCTGTTTCGCGTCAACAACCTGCTGGGTCTGGCCACGGCGAAAAGCGCCAACCACTTCGATGCCCCCACGGCGGACCTCGTCAAATACGGGCTCGATCGACCGGAGACCCAGGTCTGGCTGAATGAGCAGGAGATCCGTTTCGGCACCATGCACCCGATCAATCCCCAGTACTATGTACTGGTGGACGGTCAGGTCCATCTCATCAATGCCAGCTATTTCTCCGGCGCGGCCCTCGCGCCAGCGGATTTCTTCAGCCATCAGTTGCTCGACGATGGATTGAAACCGACCGCCTTCAGCCTGCCCGGATTCAAGCTCCTCCTGGACAGCAACGGCGCCTGGCAGATGACACCGGCCAACCAAGAACTCAGCAGCGACCGCATCAACACCCTGGTGGACGAATGGCGTCACGCCCAGGCCTTGTCCGTGAGCAAGTATTCCGGCAAGCCGGTGCTCGAACACGCGATCATCCGCTTCAGTGCCGACAGCCCGCTCAAGGAATTGGATATCGGCATCCTGGCCCACAAACCCGAGTTCATTCTCTATCGTGCAGACGAGGGGCTGGAATACCACTTCCCCGAGGACGTTGGCAGACGCCTGCTGGAACTCAAGCCCGACTAGGACCGCCCCGCCAACCATGCCGGAATTACCCGAAGTCGAAACCACGTGCCGTGGCATCCGCCCGCACGTCCAAGGACAGCGCGTACGCGCCGTGCGGGTGTACAACAAACACCTGCGCTGGCCGGTGCCCGCCTCCCTCCCGCGACAACTGACCGGCCACACCCTGCTGGACGTCACGCGCCGCGCCAAGTATCTGCTGTTTCGGTTTGATCACGGCACACTCATCCTGCATCTCGGCATGTCCGGCAGCCTGCGGGTGTCCGACGGCCGGCAGCCGGCGGAAAAGCACGAGCACGTGGAGATCACCCTGGATAGCGGCGCGTGTCTGCGGCTGCGGGACCCGCGGCGTTTCGGCGCCGTGCTCTGGACGACTAAAGATCCCCTGCAACACAAGCTGCTGAAAGACCTGGGACCGGAACCCCTGGACGACGCCTTCACCGGCGCGTACTTGTGTGCGAAGTCCCGCAGGCGCAAGGGCGCCATCCGGGATTTTTTGATGAACACCAAAATCGTCGCCGGCATCGGCAACATCTACGCCAACGAGGCGCTGTTCCATGCGGGCATCCGGCCCCAACGCGCCGCCGGCCGCATCAGTCTGGCCCGCTACCAGCGACTGGTGGCCGCCATCCGCGCGACACTAAAAAAGGCCATCCGCGCCGGCGGCACCACCCTGCGGGACTTCCGCAACAGTCAGGGCCAACCCGGATATTTCCAACAGACCCTGCACGTGTACGGCCGTGCCGGGGAGCCCTGTACTGCCTGCGGCACCCCGG
>JAYSOL010000141.1:0-11287 GCA_043723045.1 Gammaproteobacteria bacterium
GGCAAACTGCTGAGTGACATGCCGCAAAACCTCCCGCCGTACCAAAGGAATGGTAAAACACAGCTCGTAGTCATCACCGTGACTAAGGGCCCCCTCCCAACCCAGCAGCGGTAGTTGCTGCCGATAGGTCGCGGAAAGGGGAAGTCGTGCAAGATCGACCTGCGCACCCACCTTGCTGGCGTCCAGGAGATGGCCGAGGTCGGCCACGAGACCGTCGGAGATATCGATGCAGGCCGTGGCGAGGCCGCGCAGCGCCAGGGCCTCGCGCACCCGTGGCGTCGGCGTGTGCAAGCGGCGCAGGACCTGCGCGCACTGCGCCTCCGGCAGCTGCAGTTTGCCGGTATGCTGCAGCAGCCCCAGGGCGGCATCCCCCAGCTCACCGCTGACATACACAAGATCGCCGACACCGGCGCCGCGCCGCAGCAGCGCCTGACCACGCGGCACGAAACCGTGTATCGCGATGCTGATCGCGAGCGGGCCGCGGGTGGTGTCGCCGCCGACAAGTTGCACCTGGTGCTCGCGCGCCAAGGCAAACAGGCCCTGGCAGAAACCATCGAGCCAGGGCGGATCGATGTGCGGCAGGCTGAGATTGAGCGTGAACCAGGCAGGTACAGCACCCATGGCGGCGAGATCGCTTAAGTTGACCGCGAGGGATTTATGTCCGACAGAAACTGCATCGGTATCAACGGGAAAGTGCACGCCGGCATTTAAAGTGTCCGTGGACACCACCAGTTGCTGGTCCGCCGGTACATCGAGCACCGCGCCGTCGTCGCCGATGGGCACGACCACGTCGCGTCGCACCACCGGCTGGCGCGCAAAATACTGACGTATCAGCTCGAATTCATTCACGTGGATTCACGTCCCGGCGATTTGGAGTGCGGGGCATGCCGCCGCACTCCAGCCTCATCATTTAAGTAACGCGGAGCTTCATCTCACTCGCACGCAACTTGGCGGCAACCTTGTCCAGCACGCCGTTGACGAATTTATGCCCATGCTCGGCGCCGAAGGTCTTGGCCAGCTCCACCGCTTCGTTGAGTATCACCTTATAAGGTATCTCCGGATGAAACTCGAACTCGAACACACCGATACGCAGGATGGCGCGCTCCACCGGATCGACCTCACTGATAGTGCGCTCGAGATGCGGCAGCAGGTGATCGTCCAGCTCGTGCTGATGCAGGGGGATCTCCAGCACCAGGTGATGAAAATAATCGATGTCCACGCCGTTCAGTTCGTGGTCGCTGATGAAATGGCTCTCGATCTGTTCCGGCGGCTGTTCTGTCAGCTGCCATTGATATAGGGCCTGCACAGCGGCCTGGCGTGCGCGGCGGCGGCTGGTTTTGGCCGTGGCCATCTCAGGCCCTCAACTTCTTCAGCAGACTGACCATTTCGATGGCCGACAGGGCGGCATCGACGCCCTTGTTGCCCGCCTTGGTACCGGCGCGCTCGATGGCCTGTTCGATGCTGTCCACGGTCAGCACACCGAAGGCCACGGGCAGATCGAACTGCATCATCACCTGGGCCAGGCCCTTGGAGGACTCGCCGGCCACATAGTCGAAGTGCGGCGTGGCGCCGCGTATCACCGCGCCCAGGGCGATGAGGGCATCGTACTTCTTGCTCGCGGCCATGAGCTTGGCGGTCAGGGGAATCTCGTAGGCACCCGGCACACGCACCACCTCGATCTGCGACAGGTCGGCGCCGTGGCGCACCAGGGTGTCGACGGCGCCCTCCAACAGGCGCTCACCAATGAAGCTATTGAAGCGGCCCAGCACGATGCCGAAACGCGCGCCGCGCACCACCAACTCCCCGTCTATGTTTTTTACTTCTGCCATGTGGTTCTTCTCTGGATTTGATTTCTGTTAGCGGACCTTACCGCCGGCACTTTCTTTGTTGACCAAGCGCGCCACCGGTTGATCGGGCGCTTCCGGACTGATGTACTCCACGATCTCCAGCCCGAACCCGGACAGGCCCGGCGCCTTCACCGGATTGCTCAACACGCGCATCTTGCCTACACCCAGATCCGCCAGAATCTGACTGCCCAGGCCGTAGGTGCGCAACTCCTGCTGGATGCGCTTGGCGGGTAATTCTAAGCCTTGTTCCTGCAGATGAAAATGCTGCACGCGCTTCAACAGGTCGCCCGCCGATTCCTCCTGGTGCAGGATCACCACCACACCCGTGCCCTCGCGCGCGACCCGCTCCAGCGCCGC
Source organism: Gammaproteobacteria bacterium (assembly GCA_043723045.1). Lineage (GTDB taxonomy): Bacteria > Pseudomonadota > Gammaproteobacteria > Acidiferrobacterales > UBA6901 > JANNJF01. The sequence continues at coordinate 2,205 of JAYSOL010000141.1, forward strand.
GCGCAGGGTCCACGAGCCGCTGCGATGCATGCCGTTGAACAGGTCCAGCAGGCTGGCCTGGACATGCACGCGCACCACCGTCGGTTGATCGCGCATCACCGCGCCACGCACCAGGGCCAGGTGCGCCGCATCGCCGATATCATCGTGGTAGGCCACGACCCGGAACTCACCGAATTCCGTCGGCATGTGACACTCGGCCACGCGCTGCACGGTGGATTCGTTCTCCATGCGGTAGCGGATCAGATCGGCGATGGTGCCGATCTTGAGGCCATGCTCGCGGGCAAACACCACAATCTCGGGCAGCCGCGCCATGCTGCCGTCCTCGTTGAGGATTTCGCAGATCACGCTGGCCGGTTCCAGTCCCGCCAGGCGCGGCAGATCGATACCCGCCTCGGTGTGGCCGGCGCGCGCCAGCACCCCGCCGCGCTGGGCCATCAACGGAAAGATGTGTCCGGGCTGCACCACGTCGCGCGGCCCGGCACCGGGCTTGACCGCGGCACGCACCGTGGTGGCACGGTCCGCCGCCGAGATGCCGGTGGTGACCCCCTGCGCAGCCTCGATGGAGACGGTGAAATTAGTGGAGTGCGAGGAGTTGTTCTCGTTCACCATCAACGGCAGCTGCAGCTGACGGCAACGATCCTGGGTCAGGGTCAGGCAGACCAGACCGCGCGCGTGGCGCGCCATGAAGTTGATATCCTCCGGCCGCACGTGCTCGGCGGCCATGAGCAGGTCGCCCTCGTTCTCGCGATCCTCGTCGTCCATGATTACCACCATGCGACCGCGCTTCAGTTCAGCCAGAATTTCAGTTGTAGGACTAATCGGCATGCCGGTCACCCAAAAAAGTTCGATTATCACTCATTTTCGCTTGGAATTCCGCACTATCAGGCAGAATTCAGCGCCGCGCGCCGGGGACGCCGGTGCGTTGTGCACCCACCCGTCGGACCCGCCCCTGCCGGATATCCGCCAAACGGCGCGGTGACGCGGAAATATAGTCTATATTTGAGCACATAAGGGGAAAATATGGACCTCCTCCCCCGTCCCACCGCCACGGCGCGGCATTCGTTATCGCAATACCCCGGAGACCGACGTACCTTGACCATCCGCCACACCAACGACCTGCCGGACACGCTATCGCTGCCGGAATATGCCGCGTCACGCGTCATCGAGGTGCCCCAGGACGCCTACGACGCCAGCGCCTGCATCGTGCCGGGTATCACCCTGGGCAACTATCGTATCGATAGCGTACTGGGGGAAGGCGGCATGGGCGTGGTCTACAAGGCCTACGACACCCTGCTGAATCGCGCCGTCGCCCTGAAAGTATTGCCGCCGCGCCTGCTGCGCAACCGTGAATTCCTGCACCGCTTCCGCACCGAGGCCCAGGCCCAGGCGCGCCTGAATTCGCCCAACGTGGTCACCCTCTACACCCTGGCGGAAATGCCGGCGGGGCTGATGCTGGTGATGGAATACGTGGAAGGCATCACCCTGGACCAGCGGATAAAGTACGGACCGCTGTCGGTGGACGAGGCGGTACACATATTCGACCAGGCGCTGCAAGGCGTGGAAAGCGCCCACCAGATGGGCATCGTGCACCGCGACCTGAAGCCGGCGAACATTTTCCTCACCACCCATAACGAAATCAAAATCATGGATTTCGGCGTCGCCTATATCCTCGACAACCAGGAACATACGGCTGCCGGCTCCATGCTTGGCACCCTGCTCTACATCCCGCCGGAACAGATCAATGGCAAGGCGGCGGACTTCCGCTCGGATATCTACACCCTGGGTATCGGTCTGTTTGAAACCGTCACCGGGCGCCTGCCCTTCGAGCGCAAATCCGATTACGGGCTGATGCATGCGCACATCCTGGAAAAGCCGCCCCTGCCGCGCAGCCTGCGACGCGAGGTGCCGAAACGACTGGAAAACGTCATCCTCAAGGCTATTGAAAAGGACCCGGACAAACGCTATCAAAGTGCGCAGGAATTCCGTGCGGCGCTGCAGAAACAGGCCCATCCCGGCGCCGCCACACGCTTGCTCCAGGCTGTGTCGCCCATCAACCACGCCTTTCTGCCACGCGCGCTGCATCTGTCTGTCTTCGATCGCCGAGACAAAAAGACACGCCGTGCCCTGGGCTTGGGTTTCGATTTCTCGCTGATAGCCATTGTGGCAGGGCTGGCCTTTACCCTCGGACTGTTTCCGAGCAAAAGCCAAGCCCCCGTCGGCGACAAGTCAGCCGTCCCTATGATCCAACCCGCGATCCAACCCGTGGCCACACCGCAGCGCGCGCAACAACCGCAGGAAAAACCGACCCAGAAAAAACCGACCCGGAAAAAGCCACCGCTGGCGACAAACCGCGGCAGTGCGCCGGAGCAGGAGAAAAAAACCGATCCACCGACGAAAAAATACGATGTGCTCAAAAAGGCCTGGGGGAGAGGCTGACAGCCAGGCACCATCCATGTACATTAAGCAGCGTCATCGGTGTTCGATTTTCGCCTGGAGAGAATAACAAATGATCCTGCAGGAATTAAAAACAGCTGCACACCTGCATCGCGCCGTTCTTGTAACCGCGTGTTTGTCCTGGCTGTCCGGGTGCGCCGGCCTGTCCGACTATGCCTGTTCGCTGCAGGAGTCCCGTGCGCAGTCATCCGATCTCGCCACGCATTACCGCTATACCGCGCCGCCGGAGGGCAACGGTCAGTTACCCAAAGGTACGCACGTCAAGGCGACACACTATACAGTCGCCTTTAACGTCCAACGCATCGAGCCCTGCACGACCTTGTCCATCATCAAAGAGATCACGCTGCTGCGGGTTGCCGACAGCAATATTCTGATCAAAGAAACGCGCGAGTTTTATGCGGAAGACGGCACACTGATCGCCTCCCTTACGGAAGACCTCACCGGCCAGCTCGGCAAGAGCGGGCAGTACACGGCGGTCACCCCGCTGCCCATTCCGCGCTCTGCGCCGGCGGGGAGATACCTCATCATCTCCAGGCTGAGCATGGAACGTAAAGCGGACAAACGCATGCAACTGCTGAGCGCGGCGGAAGCCTCATTCCGCATCATCCCCCGCCGAACCTACCGGTAAACCCGCCATCCGACCGACAAAACGGCACAAAAACGCCTTCCACGGCACAGATCTGTCCGCGGCGTGTGTCCTGTTCCCCGTTTATCCGACCCACCCTTCCTTCCATCCTGGCTACGGGGTAAAACCCAGCGCCGGCACGAAAATAGAGTAAAATTAGGGCAAGCAAATCAACAGAAGGGCTGCCCTTGGGGTGAGCCAAACATGCCAGATCTACGTTTACTGCGCGGTGGTGCCGACAAACCACCCGAGGAAATACCCGCGGACTTGACCAAAACCGCGATCGTAACAAACACCAGCGATTCCTCGGACCGCTCCGGGTCGGTGCAGAATCTTGAGACGATCGAACCCGGCAGCACCCTGGGGCATTACCTCATCGTCAGCAAAATCGGCGAAGGCGGCATGGGCGAGGTCTACAAGGCCCACGACACCACCCTCGACCGCACGGTCGCGCTCAAGGTTCTATCCCCGCACCTGTTCCGCAATCAGGAATTCCTCCAGCGCTTCCGCGTCGAGGCCCAGGCCCAGGCGCGCCTGAACGGTCCCAACATCGTCACCCTGCACTCTATGTTCGAGGTCTCCGGCAGTCTGGTGCTGGTGATGGAATACGTGGAAGGCCAGACCCTGGCGCAACGTATCCACAATACCGGTCGCCTGTCCGTCGGCACCAGCGTGTGGGTGTTCGAACAGGCCTTGATCGGTGTGGAGCGCGCCCACCGCATGGGCATCGTGCACCGCGACCTCAAGCCGAGCAACATCTTCATCACCAATGGTCATGAGATCAAACTCATGGACTTCGGCGTCGCCAAGATACTCGACAACAAAGAGCTGACCCAGACCGGCTCGATGATCGGTACGCTGATGTACATTTCACCCGAGCAGATCTCCGGCAAGGAATCCGATTTCCGCTCGGATATCTACACCCTGGGCATCACCCTGTATGAAGCGGTCGTCGGCCAGCTGCCGTTCGAGAAGAAAACCGATTACGAATACAAGGATGCCCATCTGCATACGCCGCCGCCACGGCCGACATCGATCCAGCCGGATATCCCCAAGGAGCTGGAGGCGGTCATCCTTAAATCCATTGAGAAGGATCCGGAAGAACGCTTCCAAAACGCCCTCGAATTCCGCAGCGCGCTGATCAAGGTCGGTATGCTGCACGTCAAGGCCTATCGGCGCCTGAAAACCATGCGCAAGGACAAGGATCGTGCGGTCCTGTCCTCTCACACCTCGCCGCGTATCGCCCGTGCTGAATTTCCACCAGCCGCCCAATCCGAGGTGCGTCCGCCTTCCCTGTTAAGCCGCCTGTCCCTCTATCGCGCACGCTATGTGTTAGGCGCCGCGGCCAGTCTGCTGTCTGTCGCCGCGGTGGCGCTGGCCCTGGGTTATTATCTGGCACAAAAACCGGAGCTCGCGGCCTCCCTGCCCGAGACGGCCCCGAGCGTGAACATCGCACCGCTCACCAACGAGTTCAGCGCATCGCTTCCCCTGGGCGTACCCACGACCAATCTAACGCTGGAGCAACCCACCCCCGCCACGATGCGGTCGACGGAGGCCGTCGCGAAGACGCCGACGGTGGAGACACCGACAGCGGGCAGCACCCTCAGCATCGCAGTACCCAAACGCCCCACCCCCGTCAAATCCCAGCGTAACGTGCACAACAACCCGCCGCCCCAAGACAGTGCCGCTACGAATGCCGAAAAGAAACCGGTGGAAGACAAGAAATACGACTCCCTGCGCAAGGCCTGGGGAGGCTGATCCCACGCCGCGATCGCGGCGTGGCCTGCTGTGAGTGACCTCACCTATTTTTTCAGGAACCCGTGTTCCGCCAGGAACTGCGGGCTGATGCGGCTCTCCGCAGTCGACGCCGCCTGCTCGCCCAGCAGCAGACGCTCCAGGTAGCGCGCGATCTGGTCCACCTCCAGATTCACACGCCGTGCCACCGCGTATGTCTCCAGGGTGGTCTCTTTTAACGTATGCGGCACAATGTTGAGGTCGAACAGCGCGCCATTCACGCCATTGACCGTGAGACTGACGCCATCCACACAGATCGAACCTTTTTCTGCGATATAACGCGCCAGTTCGTCCGGGGCCTGCAGACGAAAACGCACCGAGCGTCCGTCGTCGCGGCGCTCGCGCACCACACCCACACCATCCACGTGGCCACTGACCAGATGCCCACCCAGGCGCGACGCCGGCGTCAGCGCCTTTTCCAGATTCACCGTAGTGCCTGACACGACGGCGCCCAACACCGTGCGCTGCAGCGTTTCGTTCGAGACATCCGCCCAGAACCCATCTCCCGGGAGATCCACCGCCGTCAGACAGACACCGCTCACGGCAATGCTGTCCCCCAGGGATACGTCGGTCAGGTCGAGTTTGCCGGTGTGTACATAGAGACGCATATCGGTCCCCTTGGGCTCGAGAGCCGCGATACGCCCGACCGCCTGGATGATACCTGTAAACATGTGTGTGCTCAGCCTGCCTGCGTACTGTGAATGAAAACCGTCATGCGGTAATAACGCGCGCGGTCACGCGCCAATCGTCACCGACCGCGCGTACATCCTGGATCTGCAATGCCACCCGCTGCTGCATGTTTTCCAGCCCGGGCAGGGCAAACATGGCCTGCGCGCTACTGCCGAGGATATGCGGCGCGTAGTAAATAACGACCTCATCCAGTAGCTGCGCCGCAAGCAGCGCGCCGCAGAGCCCGGCACCGGCCTCCACCATCAGCTCATTGATTTCCCGCAGAGCCAAGTGCTGCATGAGTGCCGCGAGGTCCACCCGACCTGAATCCGTGGGCAGTAAGAGAACCTCGGCGCCGGCCTCCACCAAGCGACTGGCGTCCGCGGCGTCGTCGCGCGCGGTGACGATGAGGGTGGCACCCGGCAGGCGCAGCATTTTCGCCGTGGCGGGCATACGCAGGCCGCCGTCCACCACCACCCGCAAGGGCTGGCGGCCGATGTCGAAGGCGCGCACGTTTAGCGACGGGTCGTCGGCGAGCACCGTGCCGATGCCCGTCAGGATGGCGGAGCTGCGGGCGCGCAGGCCCTGCACATCCGCGCGCGCCGCCTCCCCGGTGATCCACTGGCTCACCCCGTGGGCAAGGGCCGTGCGGCCATCCAGACTGACGGCGAGCTTGGCGCGCACATACGGACGGTTGCTGCGCATACGACTGATAAAACCCGGGTTTAGCGCCTCCGCCTGGGTCTGCATCAGCCCGCTCTCCACGCGCAGGCCGGCCGCGGTCAGGACCGCCGCACCCTGGCCGGCGACCAATGGATTGGGGTCGGACATGGCGACCACCATCCGCACGATGCCCGCCTGGATCAGGGCATCGGTACAGGGCGGTGTACGCCCGTGATGGCAGCAAGGCTCCAGGGTGACATAGGCAGTGGCGCCCCGGGCCTGCGGGCCGGCGGCGTTCAGGGCATGAATCTCGGCGTGCGGACCGCCGGCGCGCTGGTGCCAGCCCTCGCCGATAATACAGCCATCCTTGACGATGACGCAGCCGACGCGGGGATTGGGATCGGTGGTGTACAAGCCACGCTGGGCGAGTTGCAGGGCGCGCGCCATGAACACCGCATCGGCGGCGGCGGTCGGCGTCGTCGGCGCGGATGCCGCTCGCGCTTCGCCACTCATGGTTTGCGCGACCGCGTGCCGCCCGGGTCGCCCGGGTCGCCCGGGTCGCCCGACTCCCCAGCCGGACCGGGCTTGCCCTTGGGTGGTCGCTCCACCACCGGGGCCGGCTCGCTGTCCGGCAGCAATTTGAGCTGATCGCGCCGGACCGAAGCAGACGGTTCGTTCTGCAGGCGCCGCACCTCTTCGCTGAAGGCGTCCAGGTCCTGGAAGTGACGGTAGACCGAGGCAAAGCGCACATAGGCCACCGCGTCGAGGTCGCGCAACTCCGCCATCACCAGTTCACCGATGGCGCGGGACGCCACCTCGCGATCGCCACTGGCCTGGAGTTTGTGTTGTATGCGCCCGACCGCCGCGGTCACCGCCTCCGCTTCCACCGGGCGCTTTTCCAGGGCGCGACTTAAGCCCCCGCGTAATTTCTCTTCGTTGAAGGCCTCGCGCCGGCCATCGGATTTGACCACCTGGGGCATGTGCAACTCGGCATGCTCGAAGGTGGTGAAGCGCTCAGCGCAGCGTACGCATTCGCGTCGCCGGCGCACCGAGTCGCCTTCGTCCGCCAGGCGTGAGTCGATGACGCGGGTGTCTTCAGCCAGGCAGAACGGGCAGCGCATTTTATGGCCGTGGCCCGTGGATGATGGTCAGCGGCCGGGCACTGCGCCTACGCAACGCTGGCCGGCGATGGGCGGCTTGCAGTGGGTTATTTCTCATATACCGGAAAACGCGCGCACAGTTTCTGTACCTCGCCCTGGACCTTCTTACGCACCGCCGGGTCCTGCATATGGTCGAGGATATCGCACACCCAGCCGGCGAGGGCGCGCACTTCTTTTTCCTTGAATCCGCGGGTGGTGGCCGCCGGCGTGCCGATGCGGATGCCGCTGGTGACGAAGGGCGACTGCGGGTCATTGGGCACCGCGTTCTTGTTGACGGTGATGTGCGCCTCCCCCAGGGCCGCCTCCGCGTCCTTGCCGGTGATGCCTTTATCCACCAGGTCCATGAGGAACAGGTGGTCGTCGGTGCCGCCGGACACGACCTTGTAGCCGCGCTGCATGATCACCTCGACCATGGCGCGGGCGTTGGCCAGCACCTGTATCTGATAAGTCTTAAATTCCGGACTCAACGCCTCTTTAAAGGCCACGGCCTTGGCGGCGATCACGTGCATCAGCGGCCCGCCCTGGGTGCCGGGGAAAATACTGGAATTGAGTTTTTTCTCGATGTCCGGATTGGCCTTCGCCAGGATGAGGCCGCCGCGCGGACCGCGCAGGGTCTTGTGCGTGGTGGACGTGGTGACGTCGGCGATGGCCACCGGGCTGGGATAGATGCCCGCCGCGATCAGGCCGGCCACGTGTGCCATGTCGACAAACAGATAGGCGCCCACGCTATCGGCGATCTCGCGGAAGCGCTGCCAGTCCACCACGCGCGAATAGGCGCTGAAGCCGGCCACGATCATTTTGGGTTTGTGTTCGCGCGCCAGTTTTTCCACCTGGCCGTAATCGATCTCACCGGTCTTGTCGTCGATGCCGTATTGCACGGCGTGATACAGCTTGCCGGAGAAGTTCACCTTGGCGCCGTGGGTCAGGTGTCCGCCATGGGCCAGGCTCATGCCGAGGATGGTGTCGCCGGGGGACAGCAGCGCCATGTAGACCGCGGCATTCGCCTGGGAGCCGGAGTGGGGTTGGACGTTGGCGTAGTCCGCACCGAACAACTGCTTCACACGATCGATGGCCAGCCGTTCGGCTACGTCCACGTATTCGCAACCGCCGTAGTAGCGCTTGCCGGGATAGCCCTCGGCATATTTGTTGGTCAGCTGGGAACCCTGGGCGGCGAGCACCCTGGGGCTTGCGTAGTTTTCCGAGGCGATCAGCTCGATGTGGTCTTCCTGACGGCGCACCTCGTTCTGCATGGCCTGCCACAACTCGTCGTCGAACCCTGCAATGGTCATATTCCTGGTAAACATCGGTCGCCGTTTCTCCAATATCTGGTGGTCCGGGGCCTGTGCCCACTCTACCGGTGGTAATAGCCCCCGAAAAGCGCCTAAGGATAGCCGATTTTGGCCGGTCATGCCTACTGCTAAAGGTTGACAAAAGATCGGGGCATCCCCTGCGAGGCAGCGGCCGGTGTGGGGTGCCCCGTGGGCATGTGGGCACGGTATCCACACATCTTATCTTTCAGATCGTCCCGACCTCCTCTCCCCCGTCAGTGGGGAGGGCCAGGGGGAGGCCTCCTGTCGTAGGTCGTAGGTTGGGTTCACCCTAAAGGGCACGAGAGCCCCAAGGGCGGTGCGTGTGTTGTTGGGGCTTCAGCCCCTTACAACCACGGCCTACCCCTTGCGGGTGTAACCCAACAAAACCCCGCCTTTGCTGCGGAAGCA
>JAYSOL010000142.1:0-3598 GCA_043723045.1 Gammaproteobacteria bacterium
GTGCAGAAAGAACAGCCCGCCGCCGATACCGAACACCATGGGCTCGCTCAGGTCGAGGCCCTGGTGACGCAGCAACGCGCTCAGGGTGCCGGACTCGCAATGACCGGCGTGGCGGTGATCGAAGGTTGGGTTCATGTACGGGGCTCATATTAAAATGAATGGAGAGGTTAAGAGACCTCCGAACCAGCCCCCTCTCCCCCGTGGTTTTCGGGGGAGAGGGTTAGGGTGAGGGGGATGATCGTAGATTTTCCCCTCACCCTGTCCCTCTCCCTAAGGGAGAGGGGACGTAGGCTGATCGCTTTACCACTTGTTCTGGTGTTTCTTAACCACCGCCCTCGGGCAGACGGCACAGCGCGTCCACCGTCACCCCCAAGGCGTCGGCATAACGCTGCAACAGCGCCGGCTTGAGCGTGGCGAACACCGCCGGTTTCAGGTGGCGGCGTACCCGCAGGCGCCAGAGGCCGGTGTTGGCGGCGAGCAGGCCCACATCCATCTGACAGCGCGCCATGTGATACGCGAGGGTGCTGGCCTCGCCGCGCAGCACGCGCGCATGGGCGGCGTCGATGACGCGGCGCACTTCGTCCACCGCCTGGGCATTGACTACCTTCTCCACGGCCCAGCCCTTGCTGCCGACCACGACATAACGACCGGCGTCGTCCAGCGCATAACACGCGCGCTGGTGGCCTTCCAGCATGGAGTCTTCCTGCGGCACGTCGTTGATTTTCACCGGTGCGATCCCCGCGCTAAACCACGGTGAGCTGCATGTAATACACCGAGAAGCGCGCGCTCTCCGGCACATAGCACAAAATACGCTCGCCCTGCTTCAGCCGGCCGGAATACAGCAGCTCTTCCAGCATGAGATAGATGGCCGCCGAGCCGACATTGCCCTTGGTGGTGAGGTTGGTGAACCAGCGCTCTAACGGTATGGTGAAGTTGCATTCCGCCAGGGCGTCGAACAGACGCGGACGGAAATATTCCGACGAGTAGTGCGGGACAAACCAGTTCACGTCCTGCGGCCGTAGGTCGCGCTTGCGCAAGATGACAGGCAGGGCGCGGTTCACGGTCACGCGCGCCACCTGATCGTTCAGCAGTCGCGCATCCTGCTTCACGGCGAAATAGCTGTGGCGCAGCATGTCCTGGCTATCCTCAGCCTCACGCCAGCCCTGCAGACGGCCGTCGTCGCGCATGATGGCGCCGCTGTACATGCACACCGGCATTTCGCCGGCGTAGGACAGGCCGTCGATCCAGTCGATGCGCAGAGACAGGCGATCGGGGTTGGGCGTGTCGCTGAGCAAGGCGGCGCCGGCGCCATCGGACAGCATCCAGCGCAGAAAATCTTTTTCGAAGGCCAGCTCCGGCTGCTTCTCCAGGTCGGCGACCCGGCTGGCCAGCTCTGGATCGAAGTTGGCGCCGCGCATGAAGCTCGAGGCGAATTCCGAGCCGCTGCTGATGCCGTTGCGCGCCAGGCCAGCGGCGATATTCAGATAGGCGTAGCGCAGGGCGGTCATGCCGGAGGTGCAGACACCGGCGGCGGTGACCACTTCCAGGGGCGGACCGCCGAGTTCACCCTGCACCATCTGACCATGGGCCGGTTTGATCTGATCGGGCCCGGAGGTGGCGCAGGCCAGGCAATCCAGTTGCTCCAGAGTGAGCCCGCTGCGCCGCAACAGCAGGCGCACCGACTCCGCCGCCAGCTGCGCAGTGTTGTGGGTGTAGCGGCCGGTGTGCGGATCGATGGCGTAGTAGCGTGTTTGGATGCCGTTGTTGCGCAGCGTCACACGGCGCGAGCGCGATGGCTTGCCACCGACCATGCCCAGGATCTGCTCGATGTCGTCATTGCCCACCGGGGCATTCGGCAGAAATCCCGCCAGGTCGGTGATATATACTGTCATGGCCATACAAGTTCCAAACACCACCCAACTCTTAAGTTAAGCGCGCTGCCACCACCCGGTGGGTGCAACGGCACTCACTACCTGCTGTATTTCGCCATGCGTTCCGTGGAAGAGCCGGAGGGCAATTCCAGGCGCGCGGTCTCCGCATCCATCCGCCGGCGCAGCCAGGGCCGCAGCAAGGCCCGCAGCAACATACCCATGGGCACCACCGTGAGGATCATACTCACCAGGAATACCACATAAATCAACAGTACCACCCGGCGCCCGGCGTGGCCGGGCGGGCCGATGGCGCGCAACAGCCGGCCCCATAACAAAAAACTGCGGTGTCCGATCTTTTCAGCGGCGATGTAGCCGGGGTTGACTGTCACCGCGCCCATCCCCCCTAACAGGCTGGCACCCGGCTTGGATTGTAGCAGATGCAGGGAGTCGGCGAGCGCCCAGCCGAAGCGCGCGGCCCCCTGTATGTCCGCGTCGCTGATGCCGGCGGGCGGGAATATCCTCCAGAAACCGTCTTTTTTCCCCGTCAGCAGCCAGCGTGGCGTGGTGACGAAGGTGGCCCACGGTGGGCCCTGGTCCACCAGCACCACGTTGTCGATGAGGCGCGCGCCCAGGTCGTTCAGCAGGCGTTGCAGCTTTTGCTGCGCACTGATCCACAGGTTGCGGCAACCGATCAGGGTGATTACCGGCGTGTCCTTGAGCACCCGCGCCGCGGTTGACTTGAGAAAAGCGGTGATCGGCAGGGACGGCGACAGGAACCACACCTGATACGCCAGGATCACCAGATCGAAACGCCGGTCGGGATCGAAATCCACCGGCCGCAGCGGCGGTGGATCGAGATACACGGACTCGGGAAACACGTCGAGAAAAGAAAAAAATCCCCAGGGGAAGGGGTAGGCTTCCTGCGGCACCAGTTCCTGCCACACCAGCTCCACGTCCGGCCGTCCGTCCAGCGGCGCCAGCATGGAGCGCACGGCGCGCGTCAGCTGGCCGGTCTGGGAGTAATGCAGAATCAGTATGCGCGTCATATTAGAATACCGGGCGGACATTAACCCAACCCTGTCGTTTCCCGCTCCTCCATCTCGCGCAACAGACGCATCAGGTTGGCGCGTGGCAGTTTTCCCGTGGCGTTGCGCGGCAGTGCCTCCACCAGGCGCAACGGACGCGGTAAAAACACCGGGTCGATATGCTGACGCAGAGCCTGAAGAATTGCGTCACGCGACCGGCCCGGCGCCACCACAAAGGCAGTCAGGCGCGGCTCGCGTGCGCTGCCCGCATCGGGCAGAAAGAAGGTTCCATCCTGCACACCTTCGATGGCCAGCAGCTGACGATTGAGGTCGCCTAAGGAAATGCGTTTGCCGGCGATCTTGATGAGATCGGTATTGCGGCCGTAGAGCACAAACTCCTTGTCGCTCAAAACCTGCACACTATCGCTCAGTAGCATGGGGCTGGTGAAGTAAGTCGCATCGACCCGGAAACCCGCTTCGTCCAGACTGACATGAATGTCATCGAACACCTGCCACGGTTCGCTATCCGCCTGGCGGCGCGAGGCGATGGCCCCGGTCTCGGTGCTGCCGTAAAACTCCACCACCCGCGTGTGGAAGTCCCGCTCCGCCTGCGCCGCCAGGTCTTTGTCCAGGGGTGCGGTGGACGACAGGATGAATGCCAGCGGCGGCAGTAGCACCCCGTCCAGCACGCAGGCGCGGATG
>JAYSOL010000143.1:0-1623 GCA_043723045.1 Gammaproteobacteria bacterium
TTCCGCTGGTGGGCGATGCCACCCTACCAGATACCGTTGCGCGGCCAGTGGTATCCGCCCCGAGTGTGGACTAAACCCAAGATCCTCCCGGTCCGGACCCGATATCTGGTATAGTAGCGCCGGTTTTGGAATGCCCCGTTCGGACGCTGGACCCCTTCGCGTTAATCTTTTTCGGCAGGCCTCACCATATCGACACCCGGGTTTTGAGTGGATGGCCCGCACAAAGCGGCGGCAGGCTGTGCCCTGCGGCGTTGGCTGCCTTGCGCAAGCCATGGGTGCGGAAACGATGTCTTACATAACTATTTTGGAACCATAGCGTGATCTCAACCGCCAACATCACCATGCAGTTCGGCGCCAAGCCACTGTTCGAAAACATTTCGGTCAAATTCGGCAACGGCAACCGCTATGGCCTGATCGGCGCCAACGGTTGTGGCAAGTCCACCTTCATGAAAATACTCGGTGGCGATCTGGAACCGACGGCGGGCAATATCGCCGTGGATGCCAACGAGCGTATCGGTAAGCTGCGCCAGGATCAGTTTGCCTTCGAGGACTACACCGTGCTCGACACGGTGATCATGGGCCACACGCAGTTGTGGCGCATCAAGCAGGAGCGCGACCGCATCTATGGACTGGCGGACATGAGCGAGGCCGATGGTATGAAGGTGGCGGAGCTGGAAGTGGAATTCGCCGAGCTGGACGGTTATACCGCGGAGGCGCGTGCCGGTGAGCTGCTGCTGGGTCTCGACATACCGCTGGCGCAGCATACCGGTAAGATGAGCGCGGTGGCGCCGGGCTGGAAGTTGCGCGTGCTGCTGGCGCAGGCGCTGTTCGCCGAGCCGGACATCATGCTGCTGGACGAGCCCACCAACAACCTGGACATCAACACCATCCGCTGGCTGGAGCGCGTGCTGAACGCGCGCAACAGCACCATGGTGATCATTTCCCACGACCGGCATTTTCTCAACAGCGTCTGCACCCATATGGCGGATCTGGATTACTGCACCTTGCGCGTCTATCCGGGCAACTACGACGAATACATGACCGCCTCGAGCCAGGCACGCGAGCGCCAGTACGCCGACAACGCCAAGAAGAAGGCCCAGATCGCCGAGCTGCAGACCTTCGTCAGCCGCTTCTCCGCCAATGCCTCCAAGGCCAAACAGGCGACGTCGCGCGCCAAACAGATCGACAAGATCGTGCTGGAGGACATCAAGCCGTCGAGCCGCGTCAATCCCTTTATCCGCTTCGGTCAGGAGAAAAAGCTTTACCGCCTGGCACTCGAGGTGGAGGGGCTCAGCCAGGGCTATAGCGAGACAGCGCTATTCAGCGGTCTCGATCTCATGATCGAAGTCGGTGAGCGCGTCGCGGTGATCGGACCCAACGGCATCGGCAAGACCACGCTGCTGCGCACCCTGGTGGGTGAGCTCAAGCCGGTGCGCGGCCGGATAAAGTGGTCGGAGAATGTGCGTCTCGGTTACTTCGCCCAGGATCACGCGGCGGATTTTTCCAAAGACATGAGCTTGTTCGACTGGATGACCCAGTGGCGGCGGCCGAGTGATGACGAGCAGGCGATACGCGCCACCCTGGGACGCCTGTTGTTCTCCCAGGATGACATCATAAAATCCG
>JAYSOL010000144.1:0-1502 GCA_043723045.1 Gammaproteobacteria bacterium
CAGCGCATGTTGTCGGCGCTCATCGGGCAATTGCCGGCGGCCGTTGAACGCGGACTGGCCTTGGCCGATCACGAGGTCGGCGCCACTTCGCCGCGACTGGCCATTGGCAGCGCGCGCCATGAAACCCAGTACACGCGTTTGTTCCGCTCCTGAATCGCCACTGCGATGTATCCTGGAAAAGCCGCCGAGAACGCAGAGGCGCAGAGTGCGCGGAGACTTAGAATGAACTTCTTTGCGTCTCTGCGTACTCCGCGTTTCTTCCAGAGACCTTCAGATAACTTGCCAGCAAGGAAATGAAACCATGACTGACAAACAACCGCTGCGCATCGGCATCGGTGGACCGGTTGGCTCCGGCAAGACCGCGCTCGTGGACCGGCTGTGCCGGGCATTGCGCGATGAGTACCAGATCGCGGTCGTGACCAACGACATCTACACCTACGAGGACGCGCAATTTCTAATTCGTAACCAGAGTCTCGCCGAGGAGCGCATCATCGGCGTCGAGACCGGCGGTTGCCCGCACACTGCGATCCGCGAGGACGCCTCCATGAACCTGGCCGCCGTAGAACAACTGCGCAGGCGCTTCGGCAATCTCGACATGGTGCTGGTGGCAAGCGGCGGCGACAACCTGGCCGCGACCTTCAGTCCGGAGCTGTCGGATTTCACAATCTACGTGATCGATGTCGCGGCCGGCGATAAGATTCCGCGCAAGGGCGGGCCGGGTATCACCAAATCCGACCTGCTGGTGATCAACAAGATCGATCTTGCTCCCTATGTCGGGGCTTCGCTGGAAGTGATGGACCGCGACGCACGTAAAATGCGTGGCGCGCGGCCGTTCGTGTTCAGCAATCTCAAAACTGGTGAAGGCCTTGATCGAATCATCGCCCACATCAAGACCCAGGGCATGCTCGGTCTGTAACACCACGGTCACGCACCATTCCGTATCAACGCCGCATGACGCTGCTCCATGGCAGTGCATTTTGCACGCCCGGAATTTCCTCTCGATCCATAATTAGCCAGTAACTCTTTGTTTCTGAAGTTCATATTCATCTGGCACGCGGATTGCTATTCAGCCTGCAGGAACTCCGTACGCATGGTGTAAACCAGGGTGTGCGTGGTCTGGGGGAGGGCGGCGAAACTTTTTCTTCACGCCTGTTAGGGACAATGCCGGAAACACGGACTTATCTGAACGGCTTCATATTTTCTGACAACTGAAGGAGAACAAAATGATCTTCACCAAGAAAGTAACATCGCTGCGCATGCTGTCGGTGGCCGTAGCTGCCTCGGTTGCCGGCTTGGCCGCGCCGCTCGCCGCGCAGGCGGACATCACCGGCAACATTGGTGTGTACTCGAAGTATGTACTGCGTGGTATGACTAATAACGCCGAGAACGATGGCACTGCCGTGCAGGGTGGTCTTGACTGGTCGCACAAGAGCGGCGTGTACGTCGGTTATTGGGGCTCGAATCTGGATTACGGCATGACCAGAACCTCGACGACCAATACC
>JAYSOL010000145.1:0-6161 GCA_043723045.1 Gammaproteobacteria bacterium
GTGTTGTTGGGGCTTCAGCCCCTTACAACCACGGCCTACCCCTTGCGGGTGTAACCCAACAAAACCCCGCCTTTGCTGCGGAAGCACCTTTGCTGCTCCATCTTGGTCTGCGACGAAATGTCGGGTTACGCTGCGCTCTTGTCCCCGCAATGTGGCCCTCATTTATGGGCCATGGGGGAACCCGACCTACAAGACTGCAGACCCGAGAACGACACCTCAACGCATCATTGACCGCTGTTTTACGCCGGCAATAATCGATATTCACCGGCAGAATAAGGTAGAATGCGCCGTGCATCAGGGCGTATGCGCTGATCCCTAGAGCCACATAAAGCAAAATCCTACCGGAGATACCCATGGCTACAAAGAAGACCGCCAAGAAAACCGCCAAGAAAAGCGTTAAGAAAGCCGCTGGCAATAAGCCGCTGAACAAATCCCAACTCCTCGACTCCATTGTCGACAGCACCACGCTGAAGAGAAAGGAAGTGAATGCGGTCCTGGAAAGTCTGAATGACATCATCGCCGCGCAGATCGGCAAACGCGGCCCCGGCGTTTTCATGTTGCCCGGCATGTTGAAGATCAAGGTCGTCACCAAGCCCGCACGCAAAGCCCGTAAGGGCGTCAACCCGTTCACCGGTGTGGAGATGATGTTCAAGGCGCGGCCCGCGAAGAAAGTGGCCAAGATTCTGCCGCTGAAGAAGATCAAAGGCATGCTGTAAGCGTGATGTAACCGTCGTTCGGGGTCGGAGCCCTCGGTAACCTCTCCAAGGATGTGTCGATGTTGCCGAGCCTTACGGAAAGGTGTCTCCGATCCCATTTAACTGCCGACGGAAGCGGGGCGATGCACGCAGTCGCCCTGGGATCTGGCGCCACTGGTTTTCCCCGCCGGCCCGCTTAGCGGCCACTTGTTGTTCGCCTTCAATAAAATATCCACTTTGAATATCTGCTGGGCATGGGCGGCGCGACTGTTTTTCGCTAGTATGGCTCAACCAGTCGGTCGCTAAAAGCGTGCAGGCCGTCCCATGCATTGCGGCGCCGGAGGCCAGCGGGCAGGAGTGCGTCAACAGTCTGGCGATACTCTGCTGTGAGCTTTGCGGATGTGTTCGACGAGTCGTTGAAGGTGCGTGTTTCCATCCTAGCCCGAGGTCACTATATGAGCGCAAAACCCCAGACCCAGAACATGGCCCTGTTTTGTGATTTCGAGAACGTCGCCCTCGGCGTGCGCGACGCCAAATATGCGGCCTTCGATATCAAGAAGGTGCTGGAGCGCCTGCTGCTCAAGGGCAGCATCATTGTCAAGAAGGCCTATTGCGACTGGGACCGGTACAAGGAATTCAAGGCCGGCATGCACGAGGCCGCCTTCGAGCTGATCGAGATTCCGCACGTGCGTCAGTCCGGCAAGAACTCGGCGGACATCCGCATGGTCGTGGATGCGCTGGATCTCTGCTACACCAAGTCGCATGTGGACACCTTCGTGATCCTGAGCGGCGATTCGGATTTCTCCCCGCTGGTCAGCAAGCTGCGCGAGAACAACAAGACAGTGATCGGCGTGGGTGTGAAAAATTCCACCTCCGACCTGCTGATCGCCAATTGCGATGAATTTATTTTTTACGACGACCTGGTGCGCGAGGCCGGCAAACCGCGGCGCGCCGCGCGCAAAACCACCGGCAGCAAGACAGCGCGCAAGCCGGCCGCCGCGGACGACAAGCAACAGGCGGCCATCGATCTGGTGATGGAAACGGTGGAAGACCTATTTAAGGAGCGTGGCGAAGAGGACAAGGTGTGGGGGTCCATGGTCAAGCAGACGCTGAAACGGCGTCAACCCGGTTTCAACGAGGCCTACCACGGTTTTCGCACCTTTGGCCAGTTGCTGGAAGAGGCGCAGGCGCGCAAATTGCTGGAGCTGGAGCTGGACGAGAAATCCGGGGGTTATATCGTCAAGAGCTTGGCGCACGAGGATTGATGCCTGCCCCGAATCCGGTATAGGTGTCTATCGTAAGATCTAGGGTGTATCGCCCACCAGCGCGCGCCGGCCGCAGCCATGTGTTGGTGGACGATACCCGCCCTATATACCAAGCGTTATAGGGAACGGCGGAGAAAATTTTATGGCATGTTTAACAATAAATTTCTGGCGAGCAGCCGGACTAGTGCTCCGTCAAAAAAGTCTTTCCGTATGGCCGCTAGCGCCAGTTGTAGTGCGCCCTACGGTCTGGTACTTGTATTTTCCATTCGTCCATCTCCTACGCTCAAAACCCAGGGTCCCTTCTCCCCCTGGGAGAAGGACAGGATGAGGGGCAAGGCCTGAGAATTCCCCCTCACCCTAACCCTCTCCCCCGAAGTGCGCGGGGGAGAGGGGACTTGTCCGGGGGTTCCCTGGCGATAAGGAAAAACTTATTTGACGGAGTACTAGTTCGCTTTGCCGGCGGGCCCCTGTTTTGTCGTATACGTTTGAGGTGGGTGCGTATCGCATTTCCCGTGCCAATTCAACTACTGCCATGCCTCGTACGAAACCCTCGGTACCCTGGCTTCTGCGGCGGTGGGGCCCAGATTAAGGACTCCACCACGCCCGCGTGAGATTGGGCCGCACCTATTTTTGGCCAAGACAGGATGGGCTATAATCCTTTGCCGAACTCAAATTCAATTGTCGCCGATTCCCATGCACCGATCCGAGATCTTTAACAGCCTCAGTCACCTGCTAGGCGCCATTGCGGCCCTGGCCGGCGCCGCGCTGCTGGTGGTGTTGGCCGCGCAGGACGGCGATGCGCGCAGGGTCGTGGCCTTCAGCGTGTATGGTCTGAGCCTGTTTTTTCTCTATCTCATGTCCTCCCTGTATCACGGGCTGAGCGGTCGCGCCAAGGCGGTGTTTCGCATGCTGGATCACCAGGCCATCTACCTGTTGATCGCCGGCACTTATACGCCCTTCGCGTTGGTGACCTTGCGCGGTGCGGTGGGATGGTGGTTGTTCGGCGCCATCTGGGGCATGGCCGCCATCGGCATGCTGCTGGACGTGTTGCAGCGCAACGGCCGGCGCATTATCCCGGTGATCATCTATCTGGCCATGGGATGGCTGGTGGTGCTGGCCCTGAATCCCTTGTTGGCGGCGCTGCCGGTGCAGGGTGTACGTTGGCTGCTGGCCGGCGGGATTTTTTATACCTCGGGCGTGGTTTTTTATGCCGTGGACCATCGCTACCACTGGGCGCACGGTGTCTGGCACCTGTTCGTACTCGCAGGCAGTATCAGCCATTACTTCGCGATTTTATTCTATATCGGACGGGTGCCATCCGGCGGATGACACGGCGCAGGTCTGCCACTGCCGTGCCATCGGCAGACAGTAGCAACCACCTCTAACGTGCAGTGCCCTGCCTAAGAGCCATTCTCCGGAATTCGAAATAATGTGATAGGCTGACAACCCATTCCCAGAAGAATCGATAACCACTAACCCGGAGGATGAAAAATGAAGCGCGTCCAATTCTGTTACAAGATCGCACCGCTGGCCGTGGCCCTGGCCTTGGGTGGCCACGCCGGCAGTGCCGTGGCATCGGGTTTTGCGCTGATTGAGCAAAGCGCCAGTGGCCTCGGCAACGCCTATGCCGGTGGCGCCGCGGCCACGGACGATGCCAGCGTGCAGTTTTACAACCCGGCGGCGTTGACGGAAATCAAGGGCACTCAGGCGTCGGCGGCGGGGCATTTCATCATACCGAGCGGAAAAATATCCAATGCCAGTGCCAGGGTGGTGACCCTGGGTAATGTCCCCTACACCGGCACCACCGACGATGCCGGCGTGAACGGCCTCGTGCCCAACCTCTACTACACGCGTGATCTCAGCAGCCAGCTTAAATTTGGTTTTGCCATCAACGTGCCCTTTGGCCTGTCCACGGAATACGACGAAGGCTGGATTGGGCGTTATCACGCGATCAAGTCCGCGGTGGAGACCATCAACCTCAATCCGGCGTTGGCCTTTAAACTCAATGACCAGCTGTCGCTGGGTGCGGGGGTGAGTGTCCAGTACATCAGTGCCGAACTGACGTCGGCTATCGACTCCGGGTCGGTTTGTTATGCACTAGCGGGCCCGGGAGCTGCGGTGGTCTGTAACCCCTCCGGCCTGACGCCTGGTAACCAGCCGGTGGACAGCTACGCCAAGATTGAGGGTAATGACTGGGGTTATGGCTTCAACCTCGGCCTGCTGTATAAACCTATGGACGCGATGCGTGTGGGCGTTGCCTACCGATCCTCCGTAAAACAACGTCTTGAAGGTGACGCAATTTTTACACGTTCTGCCGCCTTTAATACCTTTCTGGGGGCTTCCACCCAATTCACCAACTCGGCGGTTACTGCCGGCATCGATCTTCCGGCCAGCTTATCGCTGAGTATGGTGCACGTCGTCAGTCCACAGATCGAACTCATGGGCGACATCAGCTGGACCCAATGGAGCAAATTTCAGGAGCTGCGCATCGACTACGCCAACCCGGTCCAGGCGGATAGCGTGACCACGGAGAACTGGAAAGACACCATGCGTTACGCCCTGGGTCTGTCCTACACGCTGAATGATCGCATGAAGCTGCGCACCGGTGTCGCCTTCGATGAGGCCCCGGTGCCGGACGCGCAGCATCGCACCCCGCGTATCCCGGACAACGACCGCACCTGGATCGCCCTGGGCCTGACCTACACCAGCAGCGACCGCCTGTCCTTCGATGCGGGTTATGCGCATCTGTTTATCAAAGACTCCACTATTAACAACACCACCGAGGCGTCCATCGCGCACAACCTCCGGGGCGAGTACGCGAACAAGGTGGATATCCTCAGCGCCCAGCTCAACTACAAGTTCTGAGGTTCTGGTTTTTGCGTCACTAATGCAGGGAACGCCGCGACTGATGGATGCTGTCTGGTCCTCCATCGGTTGCGGCGTTCCCTGGCGTGAGCAGGACAACGCCACGCGGGGCGACAAAAAAGCACAGCAGACACAGCGCACGCCATACGATGCAAACGTGACCCATGGCAACTCGGAAAACCGTCAAGAAAAAACCCCGGCGCACGACCCTGGGCCGTAAACCCGGCAACGCGCGCAAGCGACTCGCGCCGCGCAAGGACAAACGCGGACTGGATGCCGCGCAGATCGTGCTCGCCTTGGACTCTCCTTCGATCGCGCCCCTGATCGCCGACGTGCAAGCGGCGGGCGGTGCGGTCATCGGCGCGTACAGCGAACCGCTGTCCGGCCGGCCGATGCTGCTGGCATCGCTGCCCATCGCAATGGTGCAGCCGACCCCGTTTCAGCGCGACCTGTCGCCCACCCATACCAAACGTCTGGCGGCCAAGATCGAGGAGAGCGGATCTTTCCTCGATCCGTTGATTGTGGTGCGCGGCGAACAGGGTCAGCTCTGGACGCCCAACGGTCGCCACCGCCTGGCAGCGGCCAAGCTGCTGGGACTCAAGCAGATCACCGCCCTGGTGTCGGCGGACGAGAGTCTCGCCTTCCGCATCCTCGCGCTCAATACCGAAAAGGCGCACAACCTCAAGGACCGCAGTCTGGAGGTGATCCGCATGGCGCGCAATCTCGCACAGCGCCACCCGCGCGCCAAAGAGTCGGACTATGCCGCCGAGTTCGAGGCGGCGGAATTGCTGACCCTCGGCATCGTCTACGAACAGAACAACCGCTTTGCCGGTGGCGCCTATAGCCCGTTGCTCAAGAAGCTCGATCGCTTCAGCGACCGCGGCCTGGTGGTGAGTCTGCGCACGCGCGCGGGTTACGCCGCCCGTCTGGAAGACATCGACGTGCACGTCAAACGCATCATCGCCGGGTTGCAGGCGCGCGGTTTCAACTCCCCCTATCTGCGCAATTACGTGGTGGCTCGACTCAACCCGGTGCGTTTTTACCGCGCCAAGAAGGGAGACACCACGCCCCCCATGCCGCTGGCCGCCGCGCTCACGCGCATGGCGGTGGCGGCGAAAAAATTTGATCTAGCCTCCGTGCGTGCCGGCGACCTGGCGCTGGTGGCCGCCATGTCCTCCGGCGAGTCTTAGAGGGTCGCTGAACAAGCGCCCTCAGTGCTGAACGGCACTTAACTTAAAAACCTTTCTCGTGTAGGGTGGGCAATGCCCACCCTACGAAACCAAGTAGTCAGGGGGTGCGCAGTTTTCAAGGCGCGGCCGGTTTGGTTGCCCGCCAC
>JAYSOL010000146.1:0-5841 GCA_043723045.1 Gammaproteobacteria bacterium
GATCTCGCGCGGATGATGCTTGGCATGCAGACTCTTCAGACGCTCACGCGCCACCTGGGTGTAGATCTGGGTGGTGGATAAATCCGCGTGCCCGAGCAGCATCTGCACCACGCGCAGGTCGGCGCCGTGATTGAGCAGGTGCGTGGCGAAGGCGTGACGCAAGGTATGCGGCGAGAGATTTTTCCCGATGCCGGCAGTTTGAGCGTGGCGTTTGATGTTGCACCAAAACGCCTGGCGCGTCATGCCGCCGCCGCGCGCCGTGGGGAACAAGGCAGCGCTCACTTTCTGGCGCAGCAGCGGCGTGCGACCCTCGGCGAGATAGGTGCCGAGCCACGCCAGCGCCTCCTCCCCCAGGGGCACCAGACGCTCCTTGCTGCCCTTGCCCATGACACGCACCACGCCCTGGCCGATACTGATCTGCGTCAGGGTCAGACCCACGAGCTCCGACACCCGCAGGCCGGTGGCGTATAACGTTTCCAGCATGGCGCGGTCGCGCAGGCCGAGGGGTGTTGCGACATCCGGCGCGTTCAGCAGACTCTCCACCTGCGCCTCCGTCAGGGATTTGGGCAGGGAGCGTCCCAGCTTGGGGGAATCCACCTCGGCGGTCGGATCGTCTTTCACCACCCCTTCGCGGATCAGATAACGGTAAAAGCGCCGCACGCTGGACAACCTGCGCGCCGTGGTGCGCGGGCGGGCGCCGGCATTGACCGAGAGGGCGAGATAATCCAGCAGGTCGTGGCGCTGCGCCGCCTGTAATCCAGAGGCAGAGCCGGCCAGCCACAGCGCATAGGCCTGCATATCGCTGCGGTAGGCGGACAGCGTATTGGCGCTCAAACCCGCCTCCATCCACATGGCATCGAGGAAGCGCTCGATCAGCGCCTGATCCCGGTTGGTAATGGTGTCAGGCGGCTTCATGCCGCAGCAGCCATTGTTTGATGTCCGTGGCATGGGCCACGCGGCCACTGGTAAAACCACCGAGACCGTTGCGCGCCACGACACGATGACAGGGCACGATGATCGGCAGCGGGTTGGCGCCGCAGGCGCCGCCGACGGCGCGCGCACCGCTATTGATTCGGCGCGCCACGTCGCCGTAACACAATACCTTGCCCACGGGAATCGTCTGTAGCACACGCCAGACACGCCGCTGATGGTCTGTGCCCATCAGCACCAGCGGCAGATCGAACCGCCAGGTGGGGTCACGGAAATAGGCGGCCAACTGACGCACGGTGGCGCGCGCCAACGGTGTTGCCGGTGTCAGTGCCGCCACGCGTGGGTTGAGAAAATCGATGCAGCGCACGGCACTGTCGGCCACGATGCCGAGCATGCCGCAGGGTGACGCCATTATGGCGTGGTAGTTTTCTTTTCGATCAACCATAGCTGCTGGATGTTGCGCTCGAGCAGGACACGGCGCTTCGGGTCCTCGGTGAATTTGAGCAACCCGGTGTATACGTCGCGCGCATCCGCGGTGAGTCCGGCCTTGGCCAGCGACTCGGCGGCGTGAAAGCGCGCGCTCTGTCCCCACATGTCGCCCCCATAGGGGTTGTCGTAGGTGGCGGAACGCAGGTAGAGCTCCGCTGCCTCGGCGTGCTCCCCCAAGGCGACCCGGGACTCCGCCATCCAGTACAGGATCTCGCGCTGCATGCGCACCGTATCGGCAAGATAGAACACCGAATCCAGCAGCGCGAGGACTTCCTGGTGACGACCGACCCGTTGCAGATCGAACATCACCTGCAAATAGCGTTCGGCAAAATCCTCGTCGAAGGCCGAGATGCTGCACAACAGATCGCGCAGCAGCGCCTCCGCGCCGGCGTAGTCGCCGGCATAAATCAGTATGCGCGCACGGCGCAACTGCCAATGGCTGGCCCCCTGACCTTGCGGGGCCGCCGGCAGCCCCTGCATCAGCTTGACGGCAAAGTCGATGTCGTACTCCCCCAAGGCGGCGTCCAGCATATGATAGCGTATGGTCGCGGGTATCGCCTCGAGTGTCGTATAGCGTGTGGACCCGGTATACAGCCGGCGCAACACCTTATCGCGTCCGTCCTCCCCCAGGGAATCCGCTAGACGCTGATGGGCGAGGGTACGCGTGGCGGCAGACTTGGCATGACGGCTGAGGTAGGCGTAAAACGCCCGCGCGCTGGCGGCATCGTCACGTTTATACGACTCGGCCTTTTTCAGCCAGGCCGCGTCTTTGCCGACCGGCAGGTGCGCGACCTTGCCCACGCCTTCCGCCAGCCGGTCGTAGGCCTGCCACAAATCATCGGCACGCACGCTGAAAAGTTTGTCGTCCGCGTCCGAGTCCTTCTGCAGCGTCAGTGCACGCTCGAGGGCGACGCTGCGCTGCAGTCGTTCGTTCGCGCGCAGCGCGGCCGCGGCCACCAACACCCATGCCTGATAGTTGAGTCTTGGCTTGTTGCGGGTTTCGTGAGCCAGCTTCTGTGCCTGTGCCAGCAGTTCGGGCGCCGCATAGGCACGACTCTGGATCGCGGCCAGCAAGGCGAGCAAGCG
Organism: Gammaproteobacteria bacterium; assembly: GCA_043723045.1. Classification (GTDB taxonomy): domain Bacteria; phylum Pseudomonadota; class Gammaproteobacteria; order Acidiferrobacterales; family UBA6901; genus JANNJF01. The sequence goes on from JAYSOL010000146.1 coordinate 2,506, forward strand.
GCCCTCATGGGTATGCACCCCCGCCAATATCTCCATGGCATTGCGCGGCTGATGGCTGCGCAGCAGGATGGTGGCGTGCAGTTCCTGCCAGCTGTCGCTGCGCGCCTGGTAATCCTGTTTATACCGCAGGACTGCGGTCTGGGCATCGGCCAGATTATCGTCCACCAGATAGGTGCGGATCACCCACTGTCGTGCCTGCGCCATGGCCGCAGGCGTGACGCCCGTCTGCCATAACACCGCGCGCAGGAAACGGCGCGCGCCCTCGCCGTCCCCCGCCGACAGCCTGGCCCAGGCCCCCTGGGTCAGGGCCCAACGGCGAAAATCATCCGGCAGATCCGGCGGCAGGGCAGTGACCCGTTGCGCCAACCCATCCCAGTCGCCACGCGCGAAGTACACCGCATAGCGCTGTCTCTCCCAGGCCATCCACATGTCCGTCTGGCGCGGTGACGGCTGGTTGCGTTCCACCAGGGTCTGGGCCAGCCCCACGGCGCCACCCTTGATCAGCGCAGGAACCCGTTCGATGTCGGACGCCTGCGCGCCGCCGGCAAGCATGAGCAGGGAACACACTAAGAGGCACGCCAGGCGCAACGGGAGCGTGGACATATCAACAATCACTGGCACGCGTTGCCACGCTGCGCATGCGCCCGGCGCAAAAATAAAAAACGGGCGTCACGGTTTGCCGTGACACCCGTTCGCGCTCCATTCCGGAACCGCATTTCCGGTGAGGGGCCGGTCGGTTAGACCTTTTCGGTAATACGCGCAGCCTTGCCCGAGAGATCGCGCAGATAGTAGAGCTTGGCGCGACGCACCACGCCCTTGCGCTTTACTTCGATCTTGGCGATCTGCGGGCTGTAGAGCGGGAATACCCGTTCCACGCCTTCGCCGTAGGACACCTTGCGCACGGTAAAGGAGGAATTCACGCCGCGGTTGCGGCGCGCGATACACACGCCTTCGAACGCCTGCAGACGCTCGCGATCGCCTTCCTTCACCTTCACGTGTACCACGACGGTGTCGCCCGGGACAAAATCCGGGAATTCCTTGCCGGCGGTCTGTTCTGCTTCAAGTGCCTGTATGATTTTGCTCATGGTATAGCTCCGTATCTCGCTATGTTAGCTTTGCTCGTTGTATTCCCGCCGGAACGCGTCCAGCAGGTCTTGCTGCTCTTTGTTCAACTGCATCTTCTCCAACAGGTCCGGGCGTTTCAGCCAGGTCTGCCCCAGCGCCTGCTGCAACCGCCAGCGCCGGATGTGCTCGTGGTTGCCGGACAATAGCACCGCCGGCACCGTGCCGCCCGCATACACCTCGGGCCGCGTGTAATGACCGCAATCCAGCAGGCCATGTACAAATGAATCCTGTTGCGCCGAGTCCTCGTGTCCCAGGACCCCGGGTAACAAACGCGCCACCGCGTCGATCATCACCATGGCCGGCAGTTCGCCGCCGGACAGGACGTAATCGCCGATGGACCACTCCTCGTCCACCTCCGCCGCCAACAGACGCTCATCCACGCCTTCGTAGCGGCCGGCGAGCAGGATCAAACCGCTGCGCGCCGCCAAGGCCGTGACCGCCGCCTGATCCAGGCGCCGCCCCTGGGGCGACAGATAGATCACGCGTACGTCCGGCGCCTGCTCGGCACGCGCCGCGTTGATCGCGGCGGCCAGGGGCTCGGCCATCATCACCATGCCGGGGCCGCCGCCGTAAGGCCGGTCGTCCACGGTACGCCGGGCGTCCGTGGCAAAATCTCGCGGATTACGCACGCGCAACTGCAACAAACCTTTTTCGATCGCCCGTCCCGTGACGCCGTAGGCGCTGATCGCCTCGAACATCGGCGGGAAGATGCTGATGACATCAATCTGCATCAGCCACCTCGACCCGGTTAAAAATCCGTATCCCAGTCCACCTGCACGGTGCCGGCATCCAGATCAATGTTCCGCACCACGTCCGGCAGATAAGGGATCAGATATTCCCGCTCACCCACCACCACCAGCACATCGTTCGAGCCAGTCTCGAAGAGGTGACTCACCCTGCCCAATTCAACACCCTGCAGGTTGGTCACCCGGAGGCCTTCCAGCTGCGACCAGTAATACTCGCCCTTCTTCAGACGCGGCAACTGCGCCCGCGGTATGGCGATATCCGCGCCCACCAGGGTCGCTGCCTGGTCCCGGTCGTCAACACCCTTGAGGTGTACGACGATGCCGCGACCTTGGGGCCGACCCTCCTGGACTTCGATCTCGCGCCAAGCGCCGGTGAGGCGCAGCCGCCAGTGATCGTACTCCAGGATGTCCAGGTGATCGCGTGTATACGAATGCACCTTTACCCAGCCGCGCACACCGTGTAGCCCTGTGACGCGGCCCATGATCACCAGACCCTCGGACGCAGTACTTGCCTCGGAGGACTCGATGGGATCGGTCATGGAAATACTAACTAAAACATCCTTAGGCGGCCTAAAACGTCCTTAGGCGGCGACCTTGTGTTTCCTGACCAGATCGGCAACACGGTCGGAGGCCTGGGCACCCTGGCTGAGCCAGTACTGATAGCGTTCCATATCCACGCGCAGCTTTTCTTCCGTGCTGGTGGCCATGGGATTGAAAAAACCGATGCGCTCGATGTTGTTGCCCGTGGGGGCACGACGACGATCCGCAACGATAATGGAATAGAAAGGACGCTTGTTGGCGCCACCACGCGCCAGACGTATGGTAACCATGCGATAAAATTCCTCTTCAAATCAAGTTAAGTTACTACACCCCACCGCCAAGGAATCAGGGGGTCGGGGCGCGAAAAAAGGCGAATTCTATCCCGTCTACCGGGGGAAAGGAAGAGGAACCGATGAAAAAACCACGGGTTAGCGGCCGCCGTCCGGCCCTTTTGCCGCCGGGGGCTGGGTGATCTGGCGCAGAAAGGCCGGATAAGGTTGCGTGGCCCAATCCCGACCTCCCAGGGCAAGATAACGCTGGCGGCCTTCAGGATCAATCAGGAAACTCGATGGCAACCCCCGCGGCTGCCATTGTTCCGTGACCTTACCGTCCCGGTCCATGAGGGTATCCAGGTCCGGTGCCACCAACCCGAGGAAGGCAAAGACCTCGTCATCGGTCTCGGCGGTGTTGACCAGCAGTATGCGCAGGCGCTGGGTTGGCAGCAGCTTGACCAGACTCTGCAGGGTAGGCATTTCCTTACGGCAGGGTCCACACCAGGTGGCCCAGAAATGCACCATCACCCACTGACCGCGCAGGTCCCGCAGGTCCGTGACCTTGCCCTCCATATTGCTCAGACGCAAGGCCGGCGCCGGGGTGCCGTCCCGCGCCATCAGCCCCGGGGGGACCTCGGCGGCCGTGGCCGTTA
>JAYSOL010000147.1:0-4120 GCA_043723045.1 Gammaproteobacteria bacterium
ACGAATTTAAGAAAGACAGCGGCTTCGATCTGCACAAAGACCCGCTGGCGTTGCAACGCCTGAAGGATGCCGCGGAGAAGGCCAAGATCGAGCTGTCCTCCAGCCAGCAGACCGACGTGAACCTGCCGTACATCACGGCGGACGCCAGCGGTCCCAAACATCTGAATATCAAGCTGTCGCGCGCCAAGTTCGAAAGCCTGGTGGAAGACCTGATCACCCGCACCATCGAGCCGTGCAAGATCGCGCTCAAGGACGCCGGCATCAAGACCTCCGAGATCAGCGACGTCATCATGGTGGGCGGCCAGACGCGCATGCCCAAGGTGCAGGACGCGGTGAAGAATTTCTTCGGCCAGGAGCCACGCAAGGACGTGAACCCGGACGAGGCCGTGGCCGTGGGTGCCGCGATTCAGGGTGGTGTGCTGGGTGGCGAGGTCAAGGACGTGCTGCTGCTCGACGTGACACCGCTGTCCCTGGGTATCGAGACCATGGGTGGCGTCATGACCAAGCTGATCCAGAAGAACACCACCATACCGACCAAGGCGTCGCAGGTGTTCTCCACGGCGGATGAGAGCCAGACGGCGGTGACGGTGCATGTGCTGCAGGGCGAGCGCGAAATGGCGTCGGGCAACAAGTCCCTCGGTCGCTTCGATCTCTCCGACATCCCGCCGGCGCCACGCGGTGTGCCGCAGATCGAAGTCACCTTCGACATCGATGCCAACGGCATCCTGCATGTTTCAGCCAAAGACAAGGCCACGGGCAAGGAAAACAAGATTGTCATCAAGTCGAGTTCCGGTCTGGACGAGAAGGAAATCGATCGCATGATCAAGGACGCCGAGGCGCATGCCGAGGAAGACCGCAAGGCGCACGAACTGGTGGACGCGCGCAACCGTGGTGATGGTTTGATGCACAGCGTGCGCAAATCCATGAAGGAGGCGGGCGACAAGGTCGATGCGGCCGACAAAGAGAAGATCGACCTGGCCCTGAGTGAGCTCGAAGCCGCGCTGAAGAGCGATGACAAGGACGCGATCGTGAGCAAGACTGAGGCCCTGACCGAGGCCAGCCATAAACTTGCCGAGCATATGTATGCCCAGGCGAGCGCCGGCGGTCAGCCGGAGGCGACGGCCGAAAGCACCAGTGAGGCCAAACCTCAGTCGAACGACAATGTCGTCGACGCCGAGTTCGAGGAAGTGAAGGACAAGAAAAGCGGCAAGTAACAGCGTCCGCAGCGGGTTTGCCCCGCTCGGGAACAGCAAGGCACTGTGGGAGATCCGCACGATAGCCCACGGTGCCTTTTGTCATTAATATCCGGCGCGGCAGGTGCCGTGTCCTGGACAGCGTCGTAGGTAATAGCAAATAATTGCGCGACGTTGGCAGGGCAGTGTTTTCGACGTTCCATTCAGTTAAATCAGAAGCAGGCGCTAGTATGGCAAAGCGGGATTACTACGAAGTCCTCGGTGTGGCGCGCAATGCCCCCGAAGCCGAGATCAAGAAGGCGTATCGTCGATTGGCGATGAAATATCATCCCGACCGGGCCGCCAAGGAGGACAAGGGCGCCGAAGCCAAATTCAAAGAGGCGAACGAGGCGTATGAAGTCCTGACCGATGGGCAGAAGCGCGCCGCTTACGACCAGTTCGGGCATGCGGGCGTGGACCCCAGCATGGCCGCGGGCGCACGTGCCGGTGCCGGCGGGTTTCAGGGTGGTGCGGGCGGCGCCAGTTTCGCCGACATCTTCGGCGATGTGTTCGGCGATATCTTCAGCGGCTCGGGTGGACGTGGACGCGGCGGGACCCAGGCCTTGCGCGGCGCCGACCTGCGTTACAACCTGGAACTCGGCCTGGAGGAGGCGGTGCGTGGCACCGAGATGCGTATCCGTGTGCCGGCCCTCGAGGCCTGCGACACCTGCCATGGCACCGGTGCCAAACCCGGTACGTCGTCCAGCGCCTGCGCCACCTGTGGCGGCCATGGTCAGGTGCGCATGCAGCAGGGGTTTTTCTCCATCCAGCAGACCTGCCCCAACTGCCGCGGCAGTGGCAAGGTGATCACCTCGCCGTGCACCGAGTGTCACGGTCAGGGCCGGATCAAACACACCAAGACCCTGTCGGTGAAAGTGCCCGCGGGTGTGGATGAGGGTGACCAGATCCGGCTCGCGGGGGAAGGCGAGTCGGGCGAAAACGGCGGGCCGTCGGGTGATTTGTATGTACAGATACACCTCAAGCCGCATGCCATCTTCAAACGCGAGGGCGATGATCTGCATTGCGAGATGCCCATCAGTTTCGCCATCGCGACCCTGGGCGGCGATGTGGAGGTGCCCACGCTGGAGGGCCGCGCCAATCTCAAGATTCCCGCCGGCACGCAAACCAGCAAGGTCTTTCGCCTGCGCGCCAAGGGCGTGACCAACGTGCGCAACGGTCACGTCGGTGATCTTTACTGCCACACCAGCATCGAGACCCCGGTGAATCTGAGTAAGCGCCAGAAGGAGCTGCTCGAGGAATTTGACGTGGTTACACGCGAAGGTGGTGCCCGCCATAGCCCGCGCGAGCAGTCCTGGGTGGACAAGCTCAAGAGTTTTCTCGGCTGAGATGCTGTCGCTACCCGGGAATAAAGCCGCCGTCGCCGGCGTCTTTCAGATTAACGCTATGTAAACCTCAGAGTAAGGATACTTTATGCAACGCTGGCTGAAGTTATCGGAATCGATCAGCATGGGACGCCGCCAGCTGCTTGGCCGGCTGGCGGCCGTCGGTGGTGGCGTGGTCCTGGCCGTCGAGGCGCGTGCGCAGGCGGCCAGCCCGGGCCAGCCCGCCGCCAAGGAGCAGGGCTTGCGTTTTCCCGGTGACCCGCCGGAGAATTTTGTCGTCTATCAGTTCAATCAAGCCGACCCCGGGTATCACGAGCACGTCATCTTCTCCGTCGGCGCCATGCTGCGGAAGTACGGCGACAATATCAAAATCGTGGTGTCCGCCTTTGGTCCCGGTATCCACATCCTGCTCAAAAAGCCGCGCCGCCCGGTGGCCGCCGAGATACGCGAAAAGATCGCGAGCCTCAGTCAGTACGGGGTGGGGTTCCATGCCTGCGGCAACACCCTGATCGCCCTGGGATTGACGGACAAGGACATCCTGCCTTTTGCCACGTATGTCGACGTGGGTGCGGCGGACATCATGGAATTGCAGAAGAAAGGCTACGCCTACCTCAGCTGGTAGTGTCCCTGACGCATTTATCTCCGTAGTTTTCCCTGGCCTGTAAGGATTCCCGCGGGCCGGTCGTCTAAGTTCTCAGTAGCGCACCTGAACCCCGCGGCACGCCCCGCTGGATATCGCCCGCACGCAAAAACACGAGAACGAGCATGCTCATAAAAACACCCGCAGACATCCAGGCTTCAGAAATCACTGACAAAGCCACCTACCAAAGTCGTCGTCGGTTTCTGTTGGGCAGTGCCGCCGCCGTGGCCACGGGCCTGGCTCTACCCGGCATGGCGAACACGCCAGCGGCCAAGCGTTTCGCCGATCTGCGCAAGAGTCCGCTGAGCGTGGCGGAAATGCCGAACAGTCTTCAGGACATCACCAGCTACAACAACTTCTACGAATTCGGTACCGACAAATATTCCCCCGCGAAGACGGCCCAAACCCTGCGCACCCGTCCCTGGACGGTGACCGTGGAGGGCGAGGTGAAACACCCCAAGACCTACGACATCGACACACTGATGCGCATGAGTCCGCTGGAAGAGCGCATCTACCGGCTGCGTTGTGTCGAGGGCTGGTCCATGGTCATCCCCTGGGTGGGGCTGGCGCTCGGTGATCTTATCAAGCAAGTGCAACCGACGAGTCGCGCCAAGTATGTAGAGTTTATCAGCCTGCAGGATCCGGAGCAGATGCCGGGACAGCGCTCCCGCGTGTTGCAGTGGCCGTATACCGAGGGTCTGCGGCTGGACGAGGCCATGCATCCCCTGACCCTGCTGGCGGTCGGCCTGTATGGCGAGGTGCTGCCCAATCAAAATGGCGCACCGCTGCGTCTCGAGGTGCCGTGGAAATACGGCTTCAAGAGCATCAAGTCCATCGTGCGCATCCGTTTCGTCGAGCAGCAGCCGGTGTCCGCCTGGACGCGCGCCAACGCCGAGGAGTACGGT
>JAYSOL010000148.1:0-2388 GCA_043723045.1 Gammaproteobacteria bacterium
CGCGCGGACTCCATACTCCCGGTGTAGTTCCAGACGGGTTCCGTCTCATTCAAGTCGATGATCTCGGCGGTGTTGGTGGGAGGATCCCCGCCCCCGGCATAGAGGATTTTGCCCGGCTCATACATGACAGCCGATCCGTAGTCGCGCACGCCGAATTTGCGCATCGGACCATAGGTCCACTTACCTTTACCCCTCACGTCTAGATACAGCGACTGCTGCTCCTCGCCCGCGTAGAAGACCAGCCCGTCCGGGGCGACGAACATGCGGGGATAGTACGGTAAACCCAGTGCAGCCTTGGTTAGGGCACGCCATGCGATACCATCCCATATCTCGGGTACCAGCACGTTCTCGGCGGTTTCATCGGTGCCTGCAACCGTTAGCACGTCACCATTGGGCAGCGTGGTGTTGGTGGGATACCAGCGTCCCTGAGCCATTTTCGGCAGGACTTGCCACTTGCCGGTGGCAGGATCGAAGGCGTTCGTATTCGGCAGGCCCATTGAGTTCATTATGTGCCCGCCAGTGACGAGCAGGCGACCGTCCGGGAGGAAGCTGTGGCCAGCGCAAAATAATTCAGAAGGAGCCTGCTTTTCGGTGAAAGTATCCGTGGCGGGATCCCAGACATACGTGTACGGCGATTCCCTGACCGGCCCGCCCCAGCTCAACACTTTGCCGTTCGGCAGCAGATTGAGATGCACCTGTACGATCGGCACGGAAGTTAGCACTGACGACCACTTGCCGACGAGCGCCGGAGGCGGAGGCACGGGCGGCAACGGAGGCGGAACTACGACCGGCGGAATCTGCGGTGGAGCAGACTCCGGGGGTTTTGGAGGGGGCGGTGTGTCGGTAGGGGTCTGCGGCGGTACCGCTGTTCCGGGTGTTGGCGGAGAAGCCGCATCAGACGATCTCTGGGGAGATGCGTTAGACGGCTCTGAAGAGGGGTCGGTAGTGCTGTCGCAAGCAGACAACATAAACGAGGCCAAGCACACCATTCCGTATAGCGCGCGCACGAGTTTATTGGGTGATAACGTGGACATCTTTCGCTCCTTGCATGAACTGCTATTTCATGGACAAGTCGCAGTTTGAATCGCCAGAGAGTGGTTAATCAGTCTGATAGACCACCTAACGAGGTTGGGATGGTTGATTCTCACGTTGTGGCGCCTTAATTCAGTATTTACCTCGCCTGACGCCATAGTGTTATCCGCTACAACCCCCGATCCAACAGGATTTTGCGGGCTGGGGCGCCATGATCGTCATTGATAAAGGTGCAGAAAGCGCCGGAGCTATCCCCCGCCATCAAGCAGCAAGTGGATACTGATCGGCGGACGGGGCATTACCTGCTGACTGGCTCCGCCAAGTGTTACCTAGCAGCCTGTCGGACTTAGGTGGTGTGGTGCGACACGCCTGGGTGGCCATCGCCGTGCGCGCAAAGCGCGAGACGCCCTTCCGCTATCCCACGATCAGCTTCACGCCCACCAATAAAGTCACGACCTCGTACGCGCGTTTGATCCAGGCATTGCCTTTTACGATGGCCAGATGCGCGCCCAGATACCCCCCAATCAAAGATCCCACCAGCAGCGCCGGCAGCCATGACCATTTAATTTCACCCAGCAGGCCCAGCGTGAGCGCGCCGGCACCGTTCCAGAACATGCCCACCAGGATGAGCGTATAGGCGACCGCGCGTTTGTAGTCGAGGCCAAACCAGCGCACCAGCCAGAGCGTGACAAATAACCCGGTGCCAGACGTCAACGAGCCATTGAGCACGCCGATGCCAAACATCACCGCACCGCCAATAACGTAACCGGCACGGTCGCGGTGGGCCGGTACATGCGACTGCCCGAGCGACGGTTTGAACGCGGAGTACACGCCCATTGCCGCCGTGAGCAGGCCCAGTGCAATTTGCGCGGCACGCTCCGGCACCGCGAGAATCACGCTCGCACCCAAGACCACGCCGGGCAAACCCGTCGCCAGAATGAACAACGCGAAACGCCGCTCGAGCGCTTCCTCACGCAGATTACGCAGCGTGGCGCCGATGCCCAAGGCCACGCTCGCAACCTTGTGCGTGGCAAGCGCAATACCGAACGGAAGCCCTAGAAAAATCAGCGCGGGAAATTGTATCAACCCGGCCCCGCCGCCCGCGAACGCGGAGAACACGTTAGCGACGAGGGAGACGATGAAGAGAATGAGTTGGCGGGAGAAGTCCATGCAGGAGCTTGCAGGTTACTGACTGAGTCGCGATACCACGAAAATGGTCGATCCAAACGCTTGGGTCAACCAGCATTATTCCAGTCCGGAAGGCGATCTTTGCACATTGTCTTCTAGATCACCCGTCCATTTTGCTTTGCCCTTGAGGGCGAGCAAGCCGCTGTAGGCTTTTTTGCGCTGTGCCAG
>JAYSOL010000149.1:0-1742 GCA_043723045.1 Gammaproteobacteria bacterium
CAAAACAGTCAGCGCGGCACGCAAATGGTAACCATGCGTCTCGGACATTTCGTTGGGCCTGGTAATACTTTGGGTATTGTGTCCGCGCTGGTGCCGCGCCTGCGCACCTATCTCGTGCCCTGGCTTGCCGGCGGCCGTAGCCGATTGGCGCTCGTGACCGACACAGATCTAGGAGAGAGCTTTGCACTGGCCGCCGTTGCCGATGGGTTGAATACGTATGAGTCATTCAATATCTGCGGTACGCAGTTCCCGACGACACGCGAGGTGATTGAGTTCATCGCCAGCGAAACAGGATTTCCGCAGCCGCTGTATAGCGTTCCCTATACCGTAGGTTATGCCTTCGCCTGGTTAATGGAAAAGCTCCATCCGCTCTTGCCAGGCTCTTCACCTTTTCTCACTCGATCAATAGTACATCTATCCGAGGACTGGTTGTGTTCTACCGATTACGCCCGTCAAAAACTTGGCTATGTGCCCAATAAGAACTGGCGCACCGCAGCACGCGAGGCCTTGGCGGAACTCAAGACAAAGGGGTATCCCTGGCCCTTCCTTGGCCAAGCGATCTGACCTCGAATGATGAATGGAGTCGGGCGATGCAGAAAATACAAATCGGCAAAGTCATTAGCAAGCATAGCCTCATGGCTGTCGCGCCCCAGTCGGTAGAAATTCCCGATCCGAAACACATTGTGCATCTTCAGTTCCGCCGGTTTGCCGGCTGCCCCTTTTGCAGTGTGCATCTGCGCAGTTTCGTACGGCGGTATCACGAGATAACCGCAGCGGGCATTCGGGAAGTGGTTGTGTTTCGTTCCACGACCGCGCAATTATTGCATCATCATGCCGACATGCCATTTGCTATCATTGCCGATCCCACGGGTAAGCTCTATACCGAATTCGGAGTCGGCTTCGGGCTGCGTGCACTCCTCAGTCCACGTGCTTTGCTCATGGCGTTGCCGAATGTGGTTCGGGTACTTCCAAAATTGCCGGGTATACCGTCGGGCTTGAAAGGCACGCTGGGGCTTCCGGCGGACTTTCTGATTTCTTCGGATGGGCGAGTGTTGGCGTGCAAATACGGTTCGCACGCTGACGACCAATGGTCGGTGGACGACCTGCTGATGCAACCGCGCAGATAAAAGTTCGGGAATACGGCTAGCCGTAACCGGGCAGCTTGCACGTCATACAACTTTGCGATACATAAGAGCGACCTATAAGAAAACGAGTCCCTTATGCACCGTTCCCTCGCACTTCTGATTATTACCGCCACCCTTATCTGCACTTCATTCAGTAGCCTTGCCGCGCAGGTCGATGGCCTGCAGATGCCGGCATGGGTGGAGCGCGGCGGCATACGTCTGCCGGTGCGCACCGGCATGGCGCTGGTGGAATCCGACATCGTTGAGACCGGCAAGGACGGCCGATTATTGATCCAACTGGCAGACGGCAGTTTTGTGAAGCTCGGCGAGGATGCACGCTTGGCACTCATGTCTTTGCGCGAGGGCGACACCGAACAGGGTGTTTTGACGGGGCTGCTGAACGTAGTCAGAGGCGCGTTCCGGTACACCGCCGGTGGGCTGGGGCGCATGACGCGGCGCGATATTCAAGTGAACGTGGCGAGTACCACCATTGGCATCCGCGGTACCGACGTGTGGGGGCGCAGCCAGGACGGCGGCTCCACGGTTTGCTTGATCGAGGGTAAGGTGACCCTTACACATCCGGCGCGTGGCGAGTTTGTGATGGATCAGCCGTTATCG
>JAYSOL010000150.1:0-2329 GCA_043723045.1 Gammaproteobacteria bacterium
CGTGCCAAAGGAAAGACAGCTACTGACCGTTCAGTGATACCAAGCATACTTCCCAAGGCCGCGGCGACCCCCGCGGCCTTTTTCGTTTTTACGCTCAGCAAAGAGGAGATCAGTGTGTCAGTACCGGCGGCTTACCTGGGAGTGACCATCATATGGTCGACGACACCACTCGCCATCAAATGGAGTAGCGAAGGACCCGGATTCCTGTTCGCGGTGACGGCGCGCATGTTGATGGGCGCCCTACTCTGCCTCATCCTGCTAAAACTGCTGCACATCCGTTTCCCCTGGCACGCCCAGGCGCGGCGCACCTATGTGGCCGCGGCGCTGGCGATCTTCGGTGCCATGATGTCTGCTTACTGGGGCGCGCAATTTGTGCCATCGGGGCTGATTGCCGTGATTTACGGTCTGTCGCCGGTCATCACCGGCATCCTGGCGGGATTGTGGTTGATGGAACGCGGCTTCACGCGCTTCAAACTGACCGGCATGCTGACAGGGTTGCTGGGGCTGGCGGTGATCTATAGAAGCGGACTACAACTCGGAACGTCCTCGGCCTACGGCATCCTCGCGATTTTGCTGTCGGTCTCCCTGCAGGTGACGAGTGCCGTAATGATCAAGCGCATCGGCGCGGCCATTCCGGCGCTGGCGCTGACCACGGGCGGGTTGTTGTTGGCCCTGCCCCTGTACCTGCTTACCTGGCTGGTGTTCGATGGTGTGCTGCCGCACGCCCTGCCCACCCGGGCGGCGTGGTCCATCCTCTACCTCGGTGTCTTCGGTTCCGTAGCAGGTTTTGTTTTGTACTACTACATCCTGACGAAACTGGATACCGGCCGCATCGCCCTGATCACCCTCATCACCCCGGTGACGGCATTGATACTCGGCCATACCATCAACGCCGAACGCATCGGCGCGGAAGTATTGGTCGGCGCGCTGCTGATACTTTCCGGTCTTGCCCTGCACCAATGGGAAGATCTTGTGCGACGGCGCCGGGCTGCCGCCGCCGGGGTAGCGTCCACGACGGACGAGGACGTGCTGACCGCCTTGACGGTGGAAAAAAGCGAGGCGCGCGGGTGACCCGCGCGTTACTGGAGGGATCGGTAGGGATAGGTTTGTATCGCAATGCGCCCCGCCCGTCAGGGCGTGGCCGGTGCCGGCGGCTCCACCACCAAGTCGTCGTCAAAAAACGCCGGCTTGGTTTTGGGCGGATTGCCATCGTAGATCAGATTGACACGCCGTTGGCGGTAGGCCTCGCGCACAAACAGATATTCATCCTCACCCGCGGCCTGTTGCAATATATCCGAAACCCCAAGCAGGCTGGCGCGGGTGTCCACCAGATTCGCTGCCCACAGACCCCAGCGATCGGCGGGTTCCTTCACATACGTAACGGGATGGGTGGCGAAATCACCGAACCAACCAAAGCTATCGCGCAGGTTTTTCGGACCCAGTATCGGCCAGACTAAATACGGCCCCTCACCCACGCCCCAGACCCCCAGGGTCTGGCCGAAATCCTCGTCGTGCGGTTTAAGTCCGATATGCTGGGCGACGTCGAACAATCCCGCGATGCCCACGGTGGTGTTCACCAGAAAGCGCCCGGTGTCCGCGGCGGATTGGCGGAATTTCGCCTGCAGCAGGTCGTTCACTATCACAGTGGGCGACCACAGATTGCTGAAGAAACTGCGGATGCTGTGTTGCACCGGGTTGGGGGTGATGAAGTCGTAACCCTTGGCCACCGGCTTGAGGATGGACCGGTCGAAGCGGTCGTTGAATTTGTAGATGGCGCGGTTGACGCGCTCAAAGGGATCGTGGGTGCCCTGCTCCACACTGTCCGCAGCGGGCGACAACTCGGCCGGCGGCGTCTCGGCGCGACAGGGTGATACGGAGAACAGAAGCAGAATGGACAAAACCGCACGGTAAGAAAAAAATCGAGGGCAGGGGTTCATATTTTTCTGGTTGTTGGCAGCACGTTAGTTTTACCAACGTTAACATCTTACGTGCCGCCTCCACCACCCCCGCATACACCTGCGCACGCGGCAGTTGACCATCACCCGGCCCCCGAGCGGAGAATTTCTACTTGTTTTTCATCGGCTTATTTCTGCATGCCGCGCCCGATATCCGCGGCTGTCCATAAACCACCGGGTGAAACGCAAGCCCATCCAAGGTCGAAGGGCTTGTTTCCCCCCTAGGACTCCCGCTATCTTGCCTGCATGCCTAGAACTATCGGACTGGTGTTGGCCGGCGGCCACTCCTCGCGCATGCACGGAAACGACAAGGCCTTTATCGTCCTCGCCGGCCAAACACTGCTGACGCGCGTGATCGCGCGGCTGGCGCCGCA
>JAYSOL010000151.1:0-3786 GCA_043723045.1 Gammaproteobacteria bacterium
TTTGGAGTGCGGCGGCCAGCCGCCGCACTCCGGGGGATTAGTTCTGTTTATCTTTAATAAATAGCCATTTTCATTGATCCCGCGCAATAGTAAGATCTTTACAATCTTTTACCCTTGGAACGGATACCTTTACGCCCGCGGCTGTTACTGTTGTTATCGCAACGACACCATTGATATGTGTATGCATGCGCATGCGCACCGGAGGCACAAACCCATGGCAGCGACCGTTACCCATCAAACGCGCACAGGCCACCGCCCCAGAGTGGGCACGGTAGGATTAGCCGTTTCGGCCCTCGTCGCGGCCCTGACCCTGGGTGCCTGTGCCGCACCGCAGCAACGTGCCGTCGCGCAGCCGGCGCTACCACCACCCTCCGTGCAGGTGTATTTTTACCCAACCCGTGGACAGAACGCGGAGCAACAGAATCGTGACCGTTACGAGTGTTATCTGTGGGCGCGGCAGCAGACCGGGTTTGATCCAAGCACGCCGCAACTGGCGCCGCATCAGCGGGTGCAGGTGGAGCCGAATCCACCCATCGGCCAAGACACTGCCGCCGGTGCGATGACCGGCGCCGTGCTCGGGGCGGTGGTGGCGCCGCCCGGTAGAACGGCCGAGGGCGCGGTGGTGGGGGCGATTGTTGGTACTGCCATCGGCGCTGCCTCGGACAGCTCGCGGCAGGAACAGGCTGAGCGTGTTCAGGACCGATACGATCAACGTGATGCAAAGCGCATGGGGCGGCTGGAACAGCAGGCGGCCGGCTATCGTCGCGCCATGAGCGCCTGTCTCTCGGGTCGTGGTTATCGCGTGCAGTGAGGCGGGCGTATGAAAAGAATGTTAAACGTAACCAGGAGCGAATTATGGTGATCTCTCGCGGAGTAGGTGCAGGGTTGGCACTGGTGGCGCTGCTTTCCTGCGCGGCCATGCCGGCGTGGGCGGATCGCGGGGACCGCGACAAGGATCGACGCGAAGATGCACGTCACAATCAGGATCGACGTCAAGATGCGCACAAAGAAGTACGTCGCGATGACGCCCGCTATCTGAAAAAGGGTTATGTACACGACAACCGTTATCGGCATGATCGCTACTACCCGCCCCGTGGCCACGTCATTCAGAAATTGCCACCCCAACACCATGCGGTGCCGTTTCGTGGTACGCGTTATTACTATCACGATGGGGCATGGTACCAGCCTTCCCACTCGCGCTACGTGGTGGTGGCGCCGCCCGTAGGCTTGAGGATTTCGTTCCTGCCGTCGTTCTATACCACCATCTGGGTGGGGGCCCTGCCTTACTATTACGCCGACAGTGTGTATTACACCTGGCATCCGGAGGAGCGTGTCTATGTCGTGTCCGATCCGCCGCCGGAAACCGAGGTGAGCGAGCAGCCGTCGACGCCGGACCAGTTGTTTGTTTATCCGCAGAAGGGGCAGGGCGAGCAACAACAGGCCACCGACCGTTATCAATGCCACAGTTGGTCGGTGGGACAGACCAGTTTTGATCCGACCCAGCCGGGGGGGAATGTGCCGATGGAATCCTACGACAGCAAACGTTCGGACTATCAGCGGGCGATGAAGGCCTGTCTGGAGGCGCGTGGGTATAGCGTGCAGTAGGGACGCCGAGCACTCCAAAGTGGCGTCAGGGCGGAGGGATTGTAGTACTATGTCAACGTCGGTATCACGCTTTTACATGGATTTACACCCCCAGGAATAGGCGTCCCGCGGATTTTCAGAGAGAATAGCGCGACGCATCGTAATAACTCCCCAAGAGTGTCGATCCATGTGTACCTGGTCAGGACGAAATAACATCACACCCCATCCCCTGAGTGCCCTGCTGTTCAGTCTGGTGTTGTTGACGCCGGTCCACGCCGACACCCTGACGTGGGAAACCAGTGTGGCCGAGGCAGCCACCAATAACGCGGAGCTGCGCAGCGCGCGATCCAACCTGGAGGCCGCGGGCTACAATGCGTCCGCCGCCTACAGCGGTTATTTTCCCCAGATATCCGCCGGTGCGGGCTATAGTGATACCACCAGCGACAGCGCATTGTCCGGCTCGTCCACGCCGAGCACTTCAACTTTTACGGGCACTTCCTACAGCGCCTCCGTCTCTGTTACGCAGAATTTATTCAGCGGATTTCAGGATCGCGCCCGCATCCAACAGGGCAGCGCCAACCGTGCAGGTGTGGAGGCCGGCCTGGGTCTGGCCAAGGCCCGCGTCAGCCAGGCTCTGAAAAACGCCTACGCCGGACTCAAGTTCGCCCAGGACAGCATTACCTTGGCGGAGAAAATCGTGGGGCGGCAGCAGGAGAACGTGCGCCTGGTGGAGCTGCGTTTTGAAAGCGGGCGGGAGAATAAAGGTTCGCTGCTCCTGACCAAGGCGTCCCTGGCCCAGGCGCGCTTGGGCCAGTTGCAGGCGACCCAGGCGCGGGTCACGGCCCAGGCGCAACTCGCCCAGACCCTGGGACGCAACGCAGCGGATGAACTGACGGTGAGTGGCGACCCACCTACCGTCGAGCCCGTGGATCAGCCGGATTTTCAGCGATTGGCCACACAGGCGCCGGACTACACCCAGGCCGTGGCCCAGGAAAAATCCGCCGCCGCCGGAGTGACCCTGGCGCGCTCAAGTTTTTATCCCAGCGTGAATCTCACCGGCAGTGCAGGCCGCAGCGGCAGCGACTGGTTTCCCCAGGACGAGCGCCGCACCGTCGGTCTTAATCTCAGCGTGCCGCTGTTTACCGGCGGGCGCAATTACTACAGCAGCCGCAGCGCCGTGGCCAGTCTGGATGCGGCGTCTTCCAGTACCCTCACGGCGGAGCGTCTGCTCCTGGCGAATCTCAAACAGGCCTATGCCAGCTATGTGCAGGCGGTGGAAAGGCTCAAGGTGGATCAGGCCTTCCTCGACGCCGCCCAGGTGCGCGCCGAGATCGCACGCAGTCAGTACAACAACGGGCTGATATCCTTCAGCGACTGGAATCTCATCGAGAACGATCTGATCCAAAGACAAACAGCCCATGTACAAAGTCAGCGCGACCGGGTTATCGCCGAGGCCGCGTGGGAACGGACCCAGGGTAGAGGAGTCATACCGTGACAGTGTCGAACAAAACAAAAAACTATCGCCGCATTATCATCGGCGTTGTGCTGCTCGCCCTCGCAGGTGCTGGCGCGTGGTGGTATTGGCACAGCAACCGCGAGGCAGTTCCGATCTATCGCGAGGTCAGCGCCACGCGCGGCGATATCGTGCTCACCATCCTCAGTACCGGTGTGGTGCAGCCGAAGAACCGCCTGGAGATCAAGGCGCCGATTCCCGGGCGTGCCGAACAGGTGCTGGTGGATCAGGGCAACAAGGTGCGCAAGGGCCAGGTGTTGGCGTGGATGAGTTCCACGGAGCGCGCGGCCCTCATGGACGCCGCCCGCGCCAAGGGCCCGGAGGAGGTGCAGCGTTGGGAGGAGTTGTATCGCCCCGCGCCTATCCTGGCGCCCCTGGACGGCACGTTGATTACGCGCAGTCTCGAGGCAGGGCAGACCTTCACCAGTGCGGACGCGGTGTTTGTCATGTCGGATTTTCTCGTCGTCAACGCCCAGGTGGACGAAACCGATCTGGCGCAGATCCGTCTGCGCCAACCCGCGAGCCTGGTGCTGGACGCCTATCCCGAGGAATCCTTCAGCGGCACGGTGAGCCAGATCGCCTACGACGCCAAGACGGTGAACAACGTCACCACCTACGACGTGGAGATCATGCCGGGCAAGACACCGGCCTATATGCGCAGCGGCATGACCGCCAATGTGAGCTTCGTG
>JAYSOL010000152.1:0-2993 GCA_043723045.1 Gammaproteobacteria bacterium
CCGCTGGTCCCGCGGCATGGGGTGTTGCTGGGAGAATTGGTCGCCGAAGAACTGGCGGAAAAAGGGATCGTTGAAGAAGGGCGACATCTGCTGCATGTCCTTGCCGTGGATAACGCGGGTGGTGGAGATATTCACCACCGCCGGCATGACCGCCTTCACCACCGGGACGAAATTCGACTGCACCGCAGTCGCCGGCGCCAGCGGCACGGCGGTTGTGGACAGCGCGGGGCTGCTATTGGCCGGCGCCACCCAGTCCATGCGCAGACTGAACAACAGGCCGATCACCACCCCCGCCAGCAGGAACCCCCCTGCCACACCACCGATCTTGAGCATACGTGCACGACTGCTGTCAGACATGGGTCTCTCCTGAAAATTGGGAAATAAAAACGGCGCTGGGAAAGGCCGGCTACCGACATTGATCCCGCAGGTTGGAAAAAGTTCGTCGGTTTGCTTGCGGCGTATCATTAATAAATATCCCACCCTCACCCCAACCCTCTCCCGCCCCGGCGGCAGAGGGGGCCATCCCCTCTCCCCGCGCGCTGGGAGAGGGCCAGGGTGAGGGCAGGGCTTGCATGCGCGCACCGCTGCACATACATTATGCGCCTCAACTCCTTACCTGCGCCGGAGCAAGCCATGCCCTACCGACTGATGATCGCCTCGCTGCTGCTCGTGTTCGGCCTGTCCGGCTGCGGCTATAACACCCTGCAGGTGAACGACGAACAGATCAAGGCCAGTTGGGGTGAGGTGGTGAATCAGTATCAGCGGCGCGCGGATCTGGTGCCGAACCTGGTGGGCGTGGTCAAGGGTTACGCTGCACATGAAAAGGAACTCCTGACCCAGATCACCGAGGCGCGCGCACGGGTCGGCAGCATCCAGGCGACCCCGGAACTGCTCAACGACCCGCAGGCGTTTGCCCGGTTCCAAGCCGCCCAGGGTGAGCTGGGCTCCTCGCTGTCGCGCCTCCTGGTGGTGGCGGAAAACTATCCCAACCTCAAGGCGGATGGTCTTTTCCGCGACCTGCAGGCGCAGCTGGAGGGCACGGAGAACCGCATCACCGTGGCGCGCAACCGCTATATCAGCGCGGTCCAGAGCTACAATGTGACGGTGCGCTCCTTCCCCAGCAATCTCACGGCCATGGCCTTTGGTTATAAAGTGAAACCAACGTTCAGCGTGGAGAACGAGAAGGCCATCGCCACCCCACCCAAGGTGGAGTTCGACAAGCCGGCGACCCGCCCGGCCTCGGAGTAACGCACTCTGCGCAAGTGTCATGATAAACCGAGCACGTCACAACAGGCCCCTGCACAAGGCCGGCATAGGCCCTGGATGAATCAGTCTATCCGCGCCACGCTGCTTGCCGTCCTGTGGCTGTGCACCTGCATGCTGCAGCCGGCGCACGCCGAGGTGGCCATCCCCGTGCTCAAGACTTACGTTACCGATCTGACACGCACCCTGACGCCCAACCAGCAAGACGCGCTGGTGCAGTTGCTGAAGAGCCTGGACACGCGCAAAGGCAGCCAGATCGCCGTGCTCATTGTCCCCACCACCCAACCGGAGACCATCGAACAGTACTCGATCCGCGTGGCCGACGCCTGGAAGCTCGGCCGCAAAGGTATCGATGACGGCGTCTTGCTGCTGGTAGCCAAGGACGATCGCGAAGTACGCATCGAAGTCGGTCGTGGCCTGGAGGGTGTATTGCCGGATGCCGTGGCCAATCGCATCATCAACGAAATCATCATTCCGTTTTTCAAGCAGGGTGATGTCTATGGCGGCCTCCAGGCGGGCAGCGTACGCATGATCCGCATCATCGAGGGTGAACCCCTGCCGCCGGTGAGCGCCAAACAATCGGGCTGGACCGGCGTGCTGGACTACCTGCCGGTCATCTTTATCGGCATCGTCGCCGTGGGCGGCATGCTGCGCGCGATCTTCGGGCGCCTGATCGGCGCCGGGGTCGTCGCGAGCATTGCCGGGATTATCTTCTGGGCGATCATGGGCACGCTGTTCGGTGCCCTGCTGGTCGGCATCGTCATTTTCATATTTGTACTGGCCGGTGGCGGCCGACGTGGCTTCGGGTCGGGCGGCATGGGTGGTAGCAGCAGCGGTGGTGGTTTCAGCGGTGGTGGTTTCAGCGGCGGTGGCGGTGGCTTCAGCGGCGGAGGCGCTTCAGGGCGATGGTAGAGATGATGAAAAGACTGCTGCGCCATACCCTCACCCCACCGTGGCGGGTGCGGCAGCTGTTCCCGGCGCGCGTCATGCACGCCATTACCACCGCCATCCACCAATGCGAAACCCACCACCGGGGTGAAATCCGTTTCGCTGTGGAGGCGTCCCTGGACGTACCCGCCTTGCTGCGCAAACAAACCGCCCGGGAACGCGCCATTGCCGTGTTCGCGCAGCTCGGCGTGTGGGACACGGAACACAACAACGGCGTACTCATCTATGTGCTGCTGGCGGACCATGATGTGGAAATCATCGCCGACCGCGGCATCAACCGGCATGTCGGACGCGAGGCATGGGAAGCGATCTGCCGCGAGATGGAGCTCGACTTGCGCCAGCAGCGCTTCCAGGAGGCCATGCTGCACGGCATCGGCGCCATCAGCGCCCATCTCGCCCGTCACTACCCGGGACAGGGAGAGAATATCAATGAGCTCCCGGATCAACCGGTGGTCCTTTAGCGCCGGAAGCGGCGACCCGCCAGCCCCGCGGGGCGACCGCCGCGTCATCACTGCAGATGGCCGTTCAGTAACAGCCACCTAGCGTCCTGAGTCAGAAGTTCGTCCAACTATTTGCCCCGGTGGTAGGGTGCGTCCTACGCACCGCTTTTGTCTATCGGTGCGCAGGGCGCACCCTACATCGTGATGGCTCTTCGTAGCACTTTGTGGGCGAATTTCTGGTTCAGTCGTAGTCGTAGGTTGGGTTCACCCTAAAGGGCACGCGAGCCCGAAGGGCGGTGCGTGTGTTGTTGGGGCTTCAGCCCCTTACAACCACGGCCTACC
>JAYSOL010000153.1:0-6091 GCA_043723045.1 Gammaproteobacteria bacterium
TCCTGGTCCTGTCCTTCGCATATTTTCGCTGGGGTGAGGTGCCAGCGGTAAACAAACTCTTTATGGGCTTTATCCCTGCGGTGACGGCGATCATCGTCAGTGCCGCCTGGAACATGGGTCGCAAGTCCATCGTCAGCTGGCGCGAGGCGCTGATCATGGTCGCCTCCGCCGTGGCCTTGCTTAAGATCGGCGGTTTCTACAGTACGTTGGCGATTATCGGTTGCGCCGGGGTGATCGGCTGGTTGTGGTTGCGCGATGCCAGCGATGCAGGCGCCAAGCCAGTCCAGGCAGGCAAGGGTAAGGACAATCCGCCCAAGAAAAAATACAAGAGAAAATCCAAGACAAAGTTCGACGTCAATGCATTGTTCCTCGGCAGTGCACCGCTCACCACGTTGCCGTTGTGGCAGCTCGACCCGTCGATATTGCTGAAGATCTTTGTGGTGTTTGCCGGCATGAGCCTCATGCTGTTTGGCGGGGGTTATGTGTTCATTCCGCTGATACAGGAAATCGTGGTGAATGGTCATGGTTGGGTCACCCATCAGGAATTCGTCGATGCCATTGCCATGGGCCAGATCACGCCCGGCCCCATCCTGGTCAGTGCGGCCTTCATCGGACTCAAGGTCGCCGGTCTGGCGGGCGCAGTGGTTGCGATCGTCGGCATCTACCTGCCATCGGCCCTGCTTATGGTCGGCAGCACACACATGCTCGAGCACATCAAGCGTTCGCTGCTGATCAAGGCGGCTCTGCGCGGTGTGCGCCCGGCGGTGATCGGGATGATCGCGGCCGCGGCCTTTACTGTCGGTTGGACGGCGCCACATCACTGGGTATCGGTGATGATACTGGTCGCAGCACTGATCGCGCTTATGCGCCTGCGCATTGATGTCGTATGGGTGATACCGACATCGGGCCTGGTCGGCCTGGTGCTGTTTTAAACAAATGTAAGAGCGAGGGACCGCCAATGAACGAACATTCCCTGGATATGTTTTACGCCAGAACGATACGCCTCGATGATGGTTTAGTGGCGCCCTATGGGGGCGAGCTGGTACAGGCATTCGTGCCGGCAGGTGAACGCCAGGAACTTCAGCGGGACATGCACGGCCGCGCGCATGTGGAGCTGTCGCTTTGCGAACTGCGCGATCTCGAAATGCTGGCGTGCGGTGCTTATTCGCCGCTCTCCGGTTTCATGAATCAGGCGACCTATCGCGACGTGTGCGAAAAGGAAAAACTGCCGAGCGGCCTGGCGTGGGGTATGCCGGTGACGTTGGCGGTAACGACAGAAGTGGCGCGCGGCCTTCAGCCCGGTGCAAAAATCGCCCTGACTTATCTCGCAAGCCCGGTGGCTGAGATGATCGTAGAGGATGTCTATCCCTGGGATCCGGCAGAAGAGGCGCGCGCGGTGTGGGGTAGCGACCACACCCAGCCGGATATCGTCGCCCGGCAGCACCGCGGGGCGACCCACCTGGTTGGGGGGGCCATCGCGTTCCTCGCTGTGCGTAATGCCCCCTATCTGCAAATCAAACACCTGTGGCCGCGTGAGACCCGCGGCGCGCTGACCTTGCATGGTTGGCACAGGGTGGCGGCTTTCCATATGCGCCACCCGTGGCAGCGCGCCCAGGAGTATCTGTTGAAATGCGCCCTCGAGTCGTCCGATGGACTGCTTTGGCATACGGATGATGACGCCGCTGGCGAAAGCCGTTCAGCGTCTGACAAGGCGATTATGGAGGCCAGCCAGTTGCTGCTGCAGAATTATTTTCCCGACGTACGTATACTCGCGAATCCCCTGCCGAGCCGGATTCTTGGCACGGGCACGCGCGCCGCGCTGCAGCATGCCATCGTCAGCCAGAACTATGGTTGCGACAGCATCTTTTTTACGTCCGGAACCGGTTCCGAGAACGAACGCCAGGCGATGTCGCATCTACAGACCAGGTTGCAGGATGCAGTCAGTTCCGGTCTTGCGATCACTCCGGTTTTTCTCGAGGCGGCGTTTCATTGCGAGGCCTGCGGCGGTGTCGCCACGGAGAAGTCGTGCCCGCACGATGTCGCGCAGCGCATATTCATGTCGGAAGCGGATATTCAGGAAAAACTTCTTTCCGGCGAGAGTCTTCCCACCCTGGTGACGCGACCGGATATCGCACGCGCGCTGGCGCGCGGTGTTTCCATGGGCATGGACGCGAACAGTGCGGTGAAAGGCGGACGCCATATTTTCCCACACGTCGGTGAAGTAAGCAGCGAGTTGCGCCACATGATCGCCGGTCACAAGGCGTGCGTGTTGTGGATGACCGGACTTTCCGGTTCGGGAAAATCAACCATCGCACACCGGTTGGAACGCGAGCTGCTGTTGAGCAGTCATCGGGTATTTGTGCTCGATGGCGATACCTTGCGCCATGGGCTGAACAAGGATCTCGGGTTTTCCGAAGAGGCGCGGCGTGAGAACCTGCGGCGCGCCGGCGAAGTTACTAAGGTCATGTTGGAGGCCGGCATGATCGTTATCGCGTCGTTTATTTCACCCTTCCGCGCCGAGCGCGATATGGTGCGCCAGATCTGTGGCGAACGCTTCTACGAAGTCTACATCGAAGCCAGTCTCGAGGACTGCGAGGCGCGCGACCCCAAAGGTCTGTACAAGCGTGCGCGCGCCGGGCAGATCGCGCAATTTACCGGTATCAGCTCGCCCTACGAGCAGCCGGAAACTCCGGCGCTGCGGCTGAATACCACTCTGCAGTCGGTCGACGAGTGTGTCAGACAGTCGATGGATTTCATGGGCGACAGAGGCCTGCTGCGCATCAGCCACGTGGAACGGTCGCGCATCAGGCGACCGGCCGGCATGGATGCCCCGAGTCTGGCCGGCGGAAAAAATGTTTCTGTTCAGTAGGAGAAAGCCGTGATGGGCGGATCTGCACTTGCACAACAACCGCGATTACCAGTTACGCACGCTTCCGTGCCGGCCATCTCGAAGCGGTGCGCACGTGTCTGCTGCGCGAGACAGGCGCTGATCCGCGCAGCGAAGGAATGGGGATCCGGCAAGCTGTGGCAGCATCTGTGTTGACACGTCCGCACGGCAGTGCGCGAGCCGGCGGCACGATCTGACCAGACCTACTACGTATTTGAACTTGTATGCTCTTTTAGCAGTCTGTTGACAAGGTCCCCGCAGGGGAAAAAGCCCATGGATGGGCTTTTTTCAACAAACTGTCAGGACTCGATGCCGAGTTCCTTAAGTTTGCGTGTCAGCGTATTGCGGCCCCAGCCAAGTTTCTTCGCCGCATCCTGTTTGCGTCCGCCGGTATGGTTGAGGGCGGCCTGAATGAGGATGCGCTCGAAATCGGCATTGAGATTTTCCAGAATGTTGGTTTCGCCCCGCCCCAGGCTTTGCTCTATGGTCAGTCGCAGACCGGCGCGCCAGTCGGAAGTGGGCAATAGCGTGTTGGCGCTGTCACGCAGTTCCGGTGGCATATCCTCGACACGTATCGTCTGTCCCGGCGCCATAACCGTCAACCAACGACAGGTGTTTTCCAGCTGGCGTACGTTACCGGCCCAGGGCAGCAGACGCATATACTCCTCGGTTTCCGCCAGCAGTTGCTTGGTTTCCACACCCAGTTCCACCGCCGATGTCTGCAGAAAGTGGCGTGCGAGCAAGGCAATGTCCGCGCTGCGCTCGCGTAACGGGGGGATGTGCACGCGGATCACATTCAGCCGGTGGAACAGATCTTCGCGGAAATGGCCGTCCTTGACGCGCTGCTCCAGGTCCTGATTGGTGGCGGCGATAATGCGCACGTCGGTTTCGATCTGGTCGTGCCCGCCGACACGATAGAACTTGCCGTCCGACAGGACGCGCAACAGGCGCGTCTGCAGCTCCGCCGGCATGTCGCCGATCTCGTCCAGAAACAGCGTGCCGTGATGCGCCTGTTCGAAGCGCCCCTTGCGCTGGGAGTGCGCGCCGGTGAAGGCACCGCGCTCGTGGCCGAACAGCTCCGATTCGAGCAGTTCGCGCGGGATCGCCGCGATGTTGATGGCAATAAACGGCTTGTCGGCGCGTGGACTGTGTCGGTGCAGGGCGCGCGCGACCAATTCCTTGCCGGTGCCGGATTCGCCGTTGATCAGTACGTTGATATGCGAGCGCGACAGCCGGCCGATGGCACGGAACACCTCCTGCATGGCCGGCGCCTCACCCAGAATTTCCGGGGCGCTGTCCATCTCCGTCGTGGGTGTGGGTTTCTGCCGGCGCCGATGCTCAATGGCGCGGCGCGTGAGACTGACCGCTTCGTCCACGTCAAACGGCTTGGGCAGATACTCGAAAGCGCCACCCCGGTAAGCGGCCACCGCGCTTTCCAGATCGGAATGCGCTGTCATGATGATCACCGGCAGATCGGGCGAGTGCGCACTGATGCCATCGAGCAATTCGAGACCGCTGATTCCGGGCATGCGGATATCTGTCAGTATCACGTCGGGCTGTTGCTGGCCCAGGGCGGAAATAATTTTGTCGCCCGACTCGAAGGTGCGCACCGTCATGCCGGCCTGCTGTAGCGCTTTTTCCAGTACCCAGCGTATAGATACATCGTCATCGATGACCCAGGCTGTTTCCTGCTTAGCCATGTGCGTTCTCCAGGGGTATGTGAATTCTAAATATGGTTTGTTGCGGCCGGCTCGTGCATTCGATGGAGCCGCCATGTTGATGAATGATGACCTGGGCGATGGACAAGCCCAGCCCCGTTCCCTCGGCGCGTCCCGTGACCATGGGGTAGAAGATGTGCTCGCGCAGCTCTTCCGCTATGCCCGGGCCGTTGTCCTCGATCTCGGCACGCAATACCAGCCGATGGCGTTGCTGGCCGATGGTGTGTTGGCGTTCGATGCGCGTGCGTAAGGTAATGAGCCCCTCGTTGTTGAGGGCCTGGGTGGCGTTGCGTACGACGTTGAGCACCGCCTGTATCAGCTGTTCCGGATCGGCGCTGAATTCCGGGATACTCGGGTCGTAGTCGCGCTCAATAATGATGCCTTCGGGAATTTCCGCCAGAATAAGGCTGCGCACGTGTTCGTATACCTGGTGAATATTCACCGCCTGTTTCTTCAGTGGGGTATTCGGCCCCACCATACGGTCCACCAGATTGCGCAGGCGGTCGGCCTCGTGAATGATGATGCGCGTGTATTCCTTCAGCGCCTTCTCGGGTAATTGGCGCTCCAGCAGTTGCGCCGCGCCGCGCAGTCCGCCGAGCGGGTTCTTGATCTCATGCGCCAGGCCCCGGATCAGGGCGCGGCTGACCGCGTGCTGGTCGAGCATGTTTTCTTCCCGCGCCAGGCGCAGCAGACGATCCACCGGTACCCACTCCAGCAGCAGCTCGCTTGCGCCCTGATCGCCGTGCAGGGGTGTGACGGTGCAGTCGATGGTGATATCGCGTTTGCCGGGAAGCAGCAGACGCAGTCCATGTTCGGTAAAGGGATGACCGGTGTTGAGCACCTGCCGCAGGGCATCGATGAGCTGCGGATTGCCGGGCAGCAGTTCGCTCATAGGCAGCCCCACGATCTGGCGTGCACTCAACTCGAACAGCAATTCCCCCGCGGGATTGATCGACCTGAGGTCTAACTGCTGGTCGACCAGCATCACGCTGGTATTGAGATTTTCCAGTATGCGCTGGCTTAGTGTGTGCAACGCCCTTCCTCGTGTTGGAGTGTCCTCTCCCTCTCTAGCAAGAACCGCACCAGACAAGATAGTGGGCGATAATCAATGAGTTGTAAGATATCTGGGATACAATAGAGCCCAATATGCACCAAAATAGTGCACCCATTCAGCCCCTTGAGTCAACCAAAAAGAAACGCCCCCATGGGGGGCGTTTCTGACATCGTCAGGACTGCTGAAAACAGTGCCTGGTGCGGAATGCGTGAATCACACCTTACGCATTCCGCAACAGCTTATTTAGACGCTGTAATACATATCGAACTCGATGGGGTGGGTGGTCATGCGCATGCGCGTGACATCCGCCATCTTGAGATTGATGTAGGCATCGATCAGGTCGTCGGTGAACACGCCGCCGGCGGTGAGGTACTTGTGGTCCTTCTCCAGGGCTTCGAGGGCCTGATCCAGGGCGTGGCAGACGGTCGGGAT
>JAYSOL010000154.1:0-4639 GCA_043723045.1 Gammaproteobacteria bacterium
GGATGGCGGCAACGCCGATATCGCCGAAAACCCCGAGTTGCTGCTCATGTCCCTGCATGGCGACGGCGAAGTGATTGTTCCGCAGGCCGCGCTTAAGGCCCTGACCGCCCTCGATCTCAGTCGTCAGGTGGCTTCCTTTAAATCCCAGGGAAAATTCTCAGAGGATGAATTGAAAAAGCTTACCCCGCAGAAAATCTCGGAAATCTCCGCCTCCGCCGCACCGAAATACATGCAACGCTATGCCAGCAGTATGAAGCTGGTGCCGGAGGGCGATAACTACAAAATGAGCCTGTCCCTGTCGCGCGGACAATTCCTGTTGAACGGCCAGCCCTTATAACGGCACGCCGCATTGTGTAAAAAAGGGCGCCCGGGGCGTGGCACAAAAAAATACGGGCGCCGAGGGCGCCCGTAAAAATAACCACCTCATCAGGAACTTTACAAATTATAGCCACGCTCGTCGTGCAGACTGATATCCAGGCCTTGGGTTTCCTGCTCTTCGCTCACGCGCAACCCCATCACCACGTCCAGCACCTTGAGAATAATAAAGCTGGCGACGGCGGTGTAGATGATGGTGATCAACACCCCCTTTAGCTGGATCATGACCTGGCCGCCCATGGTCACGCCTTCCGCAAGACCCACGCCGCCCATGCTCGCGGCCGCAAACACGCCGGTCAATAACGCACCGATGATGCCGCCCACCGCATGCACACCGAATACATCCAGTGCATCGTCATAGCCCAGGGCACGCTTCAGCTTGGTCGCCGCAATGAAGCAGCCGACCCCGGCGATGGCGCCTATGGCCAGGGCCCCCATGGGCCCCACGGTACCGGATGCGGGGGTAATGGCCACCAGGCCGGCAACCGCGCCGGACGCGATACCCAGGACACTGGGTTTGCCGTGCGACAGCCATTCGGCAAACATCCACCCCAAGGCCGCGGTGGCGGTGGCGATCTGGGTCACCGCCATGGCCATGCCGGCGGTGCCGTTGGCCGCGACCGCACTACCGGCGTTAAACCCAAACCAACCGAACCACAGCATGGAGGCGCCCATGAGGGTCAACCCCAGGTTGTGCGGCATCATGGGTGTCTTGGGATAACCCTTGCGCCTACCTAGCACCAGGGCCGCCACCAGGCCGGCGATACCGGCATTGATGTGTACCACCGTGCCACCGGCGAAATCGAGCACGCCCATGTCCCACATCAAGCCGCCGTTACCGCTCCATACCATATGCGCGATCGGCACATACACCAGGGTGAACCACAGCCCCATGAACACCAGCATGGCGGAAAACTTCATGCGCTCGGCGAAGGCACCGACGATCAGCGCCGGGGTAATCACCGCGAAGGTCATTTGAAATGTCATGAACACCGTCTCGGGCACTGTGCCCTGCAGACTGGCCACGGTCATTCCCTTGAGGAAGGCCTTGTCCAAGTTGCCAATGAACGAGTACAGGTTCACTACGCCCTTTTCCATGCCGCCGGTGGAAAACGCCATGCTGTAGCCATACAGCACCCACAGCACCGAGATCAGGGAGGTAATGGCAAAGCACTGCATCATCACCGACAGCACGTTTTTCGACCGCACCATGCCGGCATAGAACAGCGCCAGGCCCGGGATGGTCATGAACAACACCAGCGCCGTGGACGTCAGCATCCATGCCGTGTCACCGGAATTCAGCACCGGTGCGGCGGGGGCTGCTGCGGGCGCCAGCGCTGGCGCAACCACATCGTCACCGAAGACCAGCATCGGCACCAGGGCCAAGAGCAGCCCACTCAACAGCTTGAGTGGCTTAGAAAGTACAGAATAATTCATCGTTGTTCTCCCACCCCTTACAGGGCATCTTTGCCTGTTTCGCCGGTGCGTATACGGACCACCTGCTCCAGGTCGGACACGAAGATTTTGCCGTCGCCGATCTTGTCGGTTCGGGCCGCCTTGACGATCGCTTCGATGACTTTATCCAGCATCGCTTCGTCGATAGCGACTTCGAGCTTTACCTTGGGAAGAAAGTCGACCACATATTCCGCCCCGCGATAAAGTTCGGTGTGTCCCTTCTGTCGCCCAAAACCCTTGACCTCCGTGACCGTAATGCCATGCACGCCGACTTCCGACAGTGCATCGCGTACGTCATCAAGCTTGAAGGGCTTGAGTATTGCTGTAACAATTTTCATGTTGCCCCCTTTTCAGGATTATGGCGGGGTTGGTGCAAACCCCCGCCGCCTTGCATCAAACAAATTACCCGACATCGCCCACTGATTTAGAACGCACTCGACAGACCCAAGACAATGGCGTTCTTCTGGTCCACGCCCTGGCGGTCCTTGCCACCGAGGACGTAGGTAACCGTCATGTCGGCGCCGGACTTGCCGAGCGGATGGGACAAGGCCAGGTTCACATGCCGGAACGCCGAACTCTCTGCGCTGCTGACGATGAACCTGCCACTGTCTTTGTAGATGTAATAACCCAGGGTACCCGCCAGCTTGAAGTCTTTGGGCAGGGCGTAGGAATAATCCGCCGTTAAGTAGATGTCACCCTTGTTGCCCCAAGCCACGTCATCCAGCAGGTATTTCGCCTCCAGTGACACCCCGGCCAGACCGGCGCCGATAACGGCCTCGGTGGCATCCGAATCCGGAACCTGGTTATAGAGGTAACGGATAGCGCCAAACTTGAGGTTCACGGGACCGGCCTTCATTTTGTAGCCGGCGTAAATATCGTTCTCGAAGCCAGTGACGGCGTTGCCCGAACCCGCGTAGTCCAGACCCGAACCCCAGTATCCGACATAGACGCCGCTGCTGTGGGCGTAATCAAACCCACCCTGCAGGGTGGCGGTATCGCTCTCGGTGTTGTTGGTAATGCCGCGCAGCACATACTTCGATACCACACCGATATTGCCGGTCAGATCGGCATGGGCAGGCATCGCCAGCAACCCCGTGAAGACACTGGCCATGGCCAGAGACAGGGCGCGCAGCTTCATTTCATTCTTTACCGACGTCATCATGGTCTCTCCTAAATTGTTAGTAAAATATGTGGGCTAACCGGTGTTCCCTGCTTTTTTCGCCAACGCGAATCGCTCTGTTCACTGGGCGACGCTACGCGTTGCTTACCCTGCGATTGCCGTCCTGTCGTGTTGATAGCAATCCGTGTGCCACTGTAATTGTATTAATATAAACAATTAGTTATTAGTAACATTGCTTTTTTCGGCATGAATTTCCCCGTGGGCATGCACTGTTATGGATCATGTATGGTCCATAACAGTGCATGCTCGGGCGTCACGACCAGCGCGCAAAACGCGCGCAGCGCTATGCCCATCGTAATGGACGAAGCGAGCGGGCTAGGTACAGCGAGGGGGGCAAAATTAAGGTGACGCAATCCTCCGCACCAACCCATCCCTGGCTAGGCGCGAACAGTTACGTCAGGAAATTAAAACCGATATTTGCCCGACAGAATGAGCGTGGCGTCGTTGAGGTTGCTGGAGGGATCCTGGTTGGTATCGGTCACAGACATGGACACCTCCAAATCATTGAACATCTTGCTCACCCGGATACCGAAGTCCGTGTAGTCCCCTCCCAGGCGCGCCGACTTGATGAAGTAATGACCCACATGCAGATCCAGCACGACCCCGCTGCCCAGATCATAATTCAACCCAGCCTCGGCATAGGTGTCTTTGTTATCAAAATCATGGGCGAGATTGAAGGAGGCGGGCCCGAACTTGAGCCCCCCATACACCTCCCAGAAGAAATCCCGCTTTTGGCCGGGGAAAACAAAGGCGTTGGTGTAGGCCCTGGCGCCCACGTCAAATCCCAGACCGTTGGGGGACTGATAGCTAAAACCACCATAACCATCCGCCCGCACATTGGCGCGGGTGTTGGGGATGTCCTGGGTGGTCCCCCAGGCGCCGGCATAGAGACCGCCGGCGTGCTGGTAGTCTATGCCGCCCTGCAGGGCCACATGGTTATCGCTTTGGGAAATACCGCGAAAGACATAGTTGCTGGTGATCGCCACATTGTAGCGGGTACCCTCCTGCGCCTGCGCGCTCAGCACGCCACAGAAAATAAGTCCGCAGCCCAACAGGGCGGGTCGCAATGTGTACATATATCTCCTTCCTATCCGTCAAGACGGTTCGCTGCGAGGTGAGTGAAAACCAACGACTGCGCGCCTGATTCTAAGGGATACGTGTAACAAAAAGTATCCCGGCCTTTCCGCCGACACCGACCCCGCGCACCGCCCGTCTGGTCAGCACAGCGCCATTGCGGCAGAATCCTATCTCAGACACGGCGAAAGACGTTGCGACGGAACTCGGCCTCACTCACGAGGCCCCCTACCGGACACTCGCAACGCTGGAACGGAGAAAGCTCATCAGCCGTCCGGAAGACGGCCTTTGCCTCGTGGGCAAGGGCCGTCCCCATCGGCGTGATTGATCTGGCATACCCTGGAAAACGGAGTGAAAAGCGGCCCTGCGGCCGCTTTTCACTTTTTACGAAACAACTTGGCCGGCGATGTTCAGTAGGTGGTGCGCGCGCATCCCCTGCATTGCCAACTGGTAATGCTCAGACAAGCTTGTACTCATGTTAGCTGCGTAGTCTCTGCATACCCGACAGACCTTAGCCATCGGTCTGCCGTGGCAAGCGAGTAATTACCACTAAAC